>NZ_JABDRI010000103.1 GCF_013041805.1 Lutibacter sp. | reverse complement strand
TGGACAGCAATTAATTAAGAATGGGAAAGTAAAAGATTTTGAGGCTGAATTTGTTACAAAATCAGGAGAAGACCGAATTTGGAAGACTTCTGGTGAAATAGTTCAAATAAACAATGAAAAATATATTCTAGGCATCATTGAAGATGTGACTGAAATGAGAATAGCTGAACTAGAATTAAAGCGCCAGTCAGAATTCATACATACCATGACTGAAAACCAACCTGCTGGAATTGTAGCTTGTGATGCTGTCGGAAAATTAGTATTATTTAATAAAGCTGCCAAAGAATGGCACGGAATCGATATTTTAAAAATTTCACAAGACCAGTGGGCAGAAAATTATGGTCTTTATAGAGAAGATGGAAAAACAATACTTGAAATGGATGACATTCCTTTGATTAAAGCGTTCAAAGGAAAAAAGGTTGAAAATTATGAAATGGTCATAAAAGCTGTTGGACAAAAACCTCGTTTAGTTTCTTGTAATGGTGCTTCTTTCTTCGAAAAAAGCGGAAAAAGACTAGGTGCAGTGATTGTAATGACTGACATTACTCAGGAAAGAATTATTGAAAACAACTTAAAGAAAAGTGAATCAGATTTAAGAAAGGCTTTGATGGAAGTTGAACGAAATGAATTCCTTTTAAATGAAGCAGGACGAATGGCCAAAATCGGCGCTTGGGAGTTTGATTTGGCAACACAGGAAATCCGCTGGTCTGATCAAGTATTTGAATTACACGGAATAGCAAAGGGTGAGGTACCTGATTTTGATTTTATAATGAGTTGTTATATTGATGGTTCAGAAGAAATACTCAGAAATGCCATTGAGGAATGTATAAATCAGAAAAAAAAGTATGAATTAGAATTACGTTTTGAAAATGCACGAAAGGAAAAATTATGGGTAAAAGCCATAGGATATCCAATAATGAATGAAAAAGATGAAATAGTTAGTTTAAGAGGAGTTGTACAAGATATTACAGAACAAAAGAAAAAAGAAAATGAACTAAAATTCTCTGAAAAAAGATTTAGAGCTATGATTGAGGGTGCTCCCGACCCTATATTTATTCAGACGAACAAATGTTTTGCTTATTTGAATAAACATGCAGTTAATCTTTTCGGAGCAAAAGATGAAAAAGAATTAATTGGAAAACCAGTGCTAGATTTTTTCCATCCAGACTTCCACAAAGCTGCACTGGAGAGAATAAAAAAATTAAATAGTGATAAAACTTTAGTACCAGAACCTTTTGAACAAATTCTTATTAAACTAAATGGGAAAGAGGTTTGGGTAGAGACAAAAGGAGAACCAATATTTTTTAATAATGAAAATGGAGGATTAGTTTTTATACGTGACATTTCATTCCGTAAAAATGCCGAGAAAGAACTGAGAGATTCTGAAAAACGCTATAAAACACTTTTTGAAAATCAACCAACTATTATTTGGGAAGAAGATTTTTCAGATTTGAAGAAGCAATTTGATGATTTAAAGAAAGAAGGAGTAGAAGACTTTAATATTTATTTTGATCAACACCCAGAAGTAGTAAAAGAACTTGCTGCCAAGGTTAAAGTTGTTGAAGTAAATTCTACAGGTATTGAAATTCTTGAAGCAGAATCAAAAGAAGATATTGTAAAAAACATCCCTTATTATTTCGATTCCGACGAAGCCTGGTTGAAATTTAAAGAGGAGTTAGTTGCTCTTGCGCACGGAGAGGTTTCGTTTCAATGTGAAATACCAATAAGAACTGTTAAAGGCAATAGCAAAACTCTTTATTTAAAGCTTATTGTACATCCAGATTACACGAATGACTTAAAAAAAGTAGTTGTTACATTTCAAGATATAAGTGAAATCAAAAAAGCAGAAAAAGAACTTAGAGATTCTGAATATAAATTAAAAGAATTATTAAATAATTTAGACTCGGGTATTGTAATCCATGCAGCAGATACTTCTATTATATTTAACAATCAAAAAGCTGCTGAAATTCTTCGTTCAAGCTATGACAAGATAACTGGAAAACATGTATTCGATTATCCATGGAATTTTTTAAACGAAGATGGCTCAATACTTTCTTTAGAGGATTATCCGGTAAATCAAATTTTAAAGCGAAAAGAAGTCATTAAAAACATGGTTATTGGAATGAATCACAAGGAAAATACAATTTGGGCAATACTAAGTGGTTTCCCTGTATTTAATGAAAAAAGAGAAATTATAGAAGTAGTAACTAGTTTTATTGATATAACAGCTCAAGTAGAAGCTAATTTAAGGCTGACAGAAAATGAAGCGGAATTAAAGATGGCTTTAACTGAAATTGAACGAAGTGAATTTTTCTTAAACGAAACAGGTAAACTTTCTAAAATTGGAGGCTGGGATTTAGATTTAACGACTATGACTCCTTATTTCTCAGAAGAAACCTACAGAATTTACGAAATACCTCATGGAAAACCGCCAAAATTAGAAGATGGCATATTATTCTACCCAATAGAAGCTAGAGAACTCGTTCAAAAAGCGGTATCAGACGCCATAGAAAAACATATTAATTATGATATAGAAGTGCCTTTTATTACTGCTAAAGGTAAACATATTTGGGTGCGTACCATCGGACAAGTACAAGTCAAAGAGGGTGTTGCTATTCGTTTATTTGGAACAATACAGGATATAACCAATTTAAAAAAGACACAACTTGAAATTGAAAAGACAAATGATTTGTTAGAAGCAATCACAAACAATTTACCAGGGGCTGTTATTCAATATAAAATGAATTCTGATGGTAGTGATGCTTTAACTTATGTAAGTTCAGGTTCCAATGAAATTTGGGGTATTAAACCAGAAGAAGCTTTAAAGGATAATTCAAAAATTTGGAACCAAATTGACAAAAACAGTATTGACGAAGTAAATGATTCTCTTCAGAAATCCTATTTAAATTTGAGTCCTTGGAATGTTGAGTTTAAATCTAAGTTACCCAATGGGAAAAATAAATGGATACAGGGTATTGGTACTCCTAAAAAGATTGATGATAGTGTAATTTGGAGCTCTATTATGTTAGATATAACTAACAGAAAAGAGGCAGATGAAAGTATAAAAAAGTATCAAGAATCTTTGCAAAAACTAACAATAGAGTTATCATTAATTGAAGAAAAGCAACGTAAAGATATTGCAGCTAATATACATGACCATTTAAGTCAATCATTGGTAATTTCAAAAATGAAAGTAAGGGAATTTATTAAGAAAAATAATTCTTCCCTAAATGTTCAAGATTTAACAACTGTTATACAACATCTATCAGATGCTATTGAGAATTCAAGAAAAATAACTTACGATTTGAGTCCACCGGTTTTGTACGAACTTGGATTGATTGAAACCTTGTATTGGTTAGCTGAGAAGACACAAAAAGAGCATGGTTTGAAAGTTTCTTTTAATACCAACCAAGAATACCTAAAACTTTCTGAAAAAGAGCTCATACTTATTTTTAGGACAATACAAGAATTAATTAATAACACTATTAAACATGCTAAAGCAACTGAATTAATTATTAAGTTAAATATTCAAGTTACCCTTTTTGAAATCTTAATTGCAGATAATGGAATTGGTTTTGATGAAGATTTAGGAATTAAAACAGAAAAAAACAACACAGGTTTTGGCTTGTTTTCAGTTAAAGAGCGTATACAAAATTTGTTTGGAACTATAGATTTTGATACAGCAATTGGAAAAGGAACTCGTGTAAAAATTACATTTCCTTTAAATAGTTCTAAATATAATTAAAGAAAATACTTTAAGCTCAAAGTATTTTAAAATTGAAAGTATAGAATAAGCATAGACTAATCAAATATTACTATTCGGAGTAATTTTAAAATTAGAAGTAAAATTTAATGGTACTAAATTAGTATTTTAAAACAGCAACTTTTTGCAAGTTTAATCTAAAGAGAAAGTCAAATCAACTATAGATAGTTAGACAAACAAAAAATAGTTAAGTTTTGTTATCCAAATCATTGTATTTAAACCAATTTCTACGTTAACTTGTGAAATTCAAATCTTTGCAAAACAATAGGTTACTGTGCTCTAATTTATATTCAATTTTGCAGAGAGGAAGGGATTCGAACCCTCGATACGTTGCCGTATACACACTTTCCAGGCGTGCGCCTTCGACCACTCGGCCACCTCTCTAATTTAGTGTTTATTCGTTTAAAAATAAATCTATTAACCCCTCAGGAGTTTCAACTATAATTTTGTTATTTTCTCTATCTACTTTTTTGATAAAATGATCAATCATAGGAATAAAAACGTCTGTTCCATTTGCATTCACTTCGAATAATGGCTGTGCAGAAGCATCATTCACTCCGGTAATTACACCAATATATCCCAAATTTACATCTTCAATATCAAAGTCAATTATTTCGTGAAAGTAAAATTTGTTTCCAGTTAATTTAGGAAGAAATTTAAGTGGTAAATATACTTCAACTCCAAGTATTGCATCAGCATCAGCTTCGTTTTCAACATCTTCAAATCGTATTCGAAGTTGATTTCCTTTTTGAAGTGAAATAGTTTCAATAAAAAAAGGAACCAGATTGTTACCTAAAGCAACAAATACTGATTCCAAATTTTGATATAATTCAGGTTCATCGGTGTCTAATTTAATAACAACCTCACCTTTAAAACTATGTTTACGAACGATTTTGCCTAAATAAAAACAATCTTCTTTACGCATTATCGCAACAATAAATTACGCTGTTTTTCCATCTTCAGATGCTGCAGCTTGTGCATCATCAATAGATTCTGGACCTGCTTCTTCTACAACTTCTTCTGCAGCTTTTTCAGCAGCTTTCGCATCAGCTTCTGCTTTTATTGCTTCATTTTCTGCTTCTTGTGCAGCAGCTAAACGATCTTCGTTAATTTTTGCTTCCGCAGCTAACGCTTTTGCTTTTTCATCATCTTTAGCCTTAGATAAACCGTCTCTTTTAGCAGCTATTTTAGCTTCTTTGTCTGCAACCCAAGCTTGAAATTTTTCTTCAGCTTGCTCTTCAGTTAAAGCTCCTTTAGCAACACCACCTACTAAATGATTTTTTAGCATAGCACCTTTATAAGATAAAATCGCTTTTGCAGTGTCTGTTGGTTGTGCACCATTTTGCAACCATTGTACAGCTCCATCAATATCTAAATCAATAGTTGCTGGATTTGTATTAGGATTATAAGTCCCAATTTTTTCTAAATACTTACCATCTCTTTTTGAACGTGCATCTGCTGCAACAATCCAATAAAATGGTTTTCCTTTTTTACCGTGTCTTTGTAGTCTAATTTTTACTGACATTTGTTTTAAATTTTAAGGTACGAAACCTTGGTTATTAATTAAGTGCGCAAATATAGTGAGTTATTTTTAAATAACACGCTCATTTTTAGTAATATTTAAACTAATCCTGTAAATCCTAAAAAAGCTAATGACAGCAAACCTGCTACTAATAAATTAATTGGAACTCCTTTCATTCCTTCAGGTATATCTGCTAATTCCAAAGACTCTCTAATACTAGCAAAAACAATTAATGCTAACCCAAAACCAATTGAGTTTGAAACTGCAAAAAATACGGCTTTCATTAAACTCCCTCCTTCTAATCCTAATGCTAAAATTGCAACACCTAGTACAGCACAGTTTGTAGTAATCAAAGGTAAAAAAACACCTAATGCCTGATATAAGGGCGGACTCACTTTTTTTAGAATAATTTCAACCATTTGTACCAAAGCTGCAATTACCAATATAAAAGTAATTGTTCTTAAATAATCTAAACCTGCTGGAACCAATATATATTGATGCAGTAAATAAGTTGTTATAGTGGCTATAGTCATTACAAACATGACTGCTCCCGACATACCAACCGAAGTTGACACTTTGCTTGAAACACCTAAAAAAGGACAAATTCCTAAAAACTGTGAGAGTACAATATTGTTTACAAAAACAGCTGCAATAAGTATAATAATATAATCCATTTTTATGTAGTTTTAATTGAAATTTTGTTGAATAAAACAGTTAAGTATGCCAAAGCTATAAATGCTCCTGGAGGTAAAATAAAAAGGATGAATGTATTTGCATCTTCTGATACAAATTTAAACTCAAATATACTTCCGCTTCCTAGAATTTCTCGCGTTGCGCCTAAAATAGTTAATGCAACTACAAAACCTAATCCCATTCCTAATGCATCTAAAATTGATGCTAGTATATTGTTTTTTGAAGCAAATGCTTCTGCTCTTCCTAATATTAAACAGTTCACCACAATTAGAGGAATAAAAATTCCTAATTGCTCATATAAGAATGGAATAAATGCTTCCAAAACCATTTCAACAATAGTTACAAACGATGCAATAATGATGATAAATGCAGGAATACGTACTTTACTTGGTATTTGAGATTTTACCAGTGAAACCACAATATTACTCATTAATAATACAAACATTGTTGCTATTCCCATTCCCAATCCGTTGAATGCTGATGATGTTACACCCAATGTTGGACACATACCTAATAACATTACAAATACAGGATTTTCCTTTATGATACCTTTTAAGAAATTTTGGGTTTGATTTACTTTTTCAGCCATAATTCTTAATTTTTAAGTTCAATTAGTAAACCATTATTTTTCATAAACTCATCATATGCCATTTGAACGGCTTCACCAAAAGCACGTGAAGTAATAGTTGCTCCAGTTAAAGCATCAACTTCACCACCATCTTTAGTTACTTTTAAATTAAATGCTGATGGATTTTTTTCTCTAAACTGAGCTAAAAATTTTTCATCCTTCATTTTTGTTCCTAATCCTGGAGTCTCTTTTTGCTCTAAAACAACAATATTTTTAATCGTTCCTTCTGGTGAAAAACCAACTATTAATTTAATTAATCCGCTAAAACCTTTTTCCGTTGAACCAATGATAGCCGCACCAACAAATTTGCTATTTTCATAGGCCGGAAATACCTCAACACTATCTTGTACTAATGATGATTTTATTAACTGAACATCTTCAATAGGGTTGTTATCAAAAGTTGGCAATACCAATTTTAATGCGTTTACTTTACGTTCAATTTTACCTTTTTCAATGGGTCCTATAGTAAGTTCATTCACATAACCCAGCGAAAAACCTGATATAATGGTAATCACAAATAGTGACAATACCATATTTATAAATGTATCTTTCTTCTTACTCATAATTACACAATTTTAGATTTGATTTTAGAGCCAAATCGTCTTGGTTTAAAATAGGTATTGATTAATGGCACAAACGCATTCATAATTAAAATAGCGAATGAAATTCCTTCTGGGTAAGCTCCAAATAATCTAATAACCACCGTAATTACCGCGATACCAATGGCAAAAATTATCATCCCTTTTTTAGTCATAGGGCTTGTTACTAGATCAGTTGCCATATAAAAGGCTCCCAAAAGAGCTCCTCCAGATAAAACATGAATTAAGGGGCTCGCATAACTTTCCGGATTAATAACCCAAAAAATTCCAGTCATTACTGCCATTGTTACCAATATAGTAACTGGAATATGCCAAGTGATTACTTTACGAATTAATAGATAAATTCCACCTAAAAGCAATGCTAATCCTGACATTTCACCAATAGAGCCACCTGATAACCCTAAAAACATTTCTAAATTTGAAGGAAGGTTTGCACTTATAGTAGTCATTGTATCACCAAACATCAAACCTTCTTTAATCATTCCCAGCGTTGTAGCTCCCGTAACAGCATCAGCTATAGTTGCGTTATTTTCAACAGCTGTTGGCCACATAGTCATTTGCACCGGAAATGAAACCAATAAAAACACTCTCCCAACCAAAGCTGGATTAAAAATGTTAAAACCAATTCCGCCAAAAGATAATTTTGCAACTCCAATAGCTACTAAACTTCCCACAATAATCATCCAAATAGGTAATCCTGAAGGCAAATTAAAAGCTAATAAAATTCCAGTAATTAATGCTGAACCATCACCAATTGTTACGGTGGTTTTCATCAAAAACTTCTGAATTAAATATTCAAATAACAAACAAGAGATCACTGCTACAGCAGTAACTATAAATGCTCCAATACCAAATACATATAGTGAAACTAAAAATGCAGGAATTAAAGCTATCACAACATCGTACATCAATTTTTTAGATGTTCTATCTGAATGTACGTGAGGTGAGGCTGATATAATAATAGGTTGACTCATTTTAATTTTTAGAGTTTTCTAATTTTTTTACAATATTTTTTCCAAAACGAATATAATCTAACAAAGGACGATGGGAAGGACATACATAACTACATGAGCCACACTCAATACAAGTCATTATATCTTCAGCCCTAGCTTTTTCATACATTCCTTTTTCTGACAAGTTCATTAACAAGTGAGGTTCTAGCCCCATTGGACATACATACACACACTCACCACAACGAATACAATTTTTAGCTTCTCCTCTACTTGCTTCTTCTTCTGCAATCACCAAAATTCCTGAAGTACCTTTGGTTACAGGAACATCTGTATTTTTAATGGCTTTCCCCATCATTGGACCACCGTTCACTAATTTTCTTGTTCCTTCTGGCAATCCACCAACTTCAGCAATTAAGTCTTTAATTGGTGTTCCAATTTTTACCCAAAAATTAGAAGGGTTTTCTAATTTTTTACCCGTTACCGTAACAACGCGTTCAATTAATGGCTTATTAAATTGAATAGCCTGATAAATAGCGAAAATAGTACCAACGTTATGAACTATTACACCTACATCCAAAGGCAATCCATTTTTAGGAACTTCTCTACCTAAAATTGCTCTAACCAATTGTTTTTCTCCTCCTTGTGGATATTTAACTTGTAAAGCTGCAACTTGGATTCCATCTCCTTTATTAATAACTTTTTTGAAAAGTGTAATGGCATCTTTTTTGTTGTTTTCAATTCCAATAACTGCTTTTTTCAAATGTAAAGCTTTCATTAAAATTTTAATTCCAACAACAATTTCTTCCGCCTTTTCTAACATTAATCTATGATCGGCTGTTAAATAAGGCTCACATTCTACACCATTAATGATAAGATAATCTAATGTGGTTCCTTCTCTTACATTCAATTTTACTTGTGAAGGAAATGTTGCTCCACCTAAACCAACTATTCCAGCATCTGCAATTCGTTGTAAAATTTCTTTTGGTTCTAGTTCAATATCAATTTTTAAAGGCTCTTCAATTTCTTCAAAGTTTGAAGGATCTTTAGCATCAGTTCTAATAACAATACACTGCTTTTTATAACCACTACTATCTATAATTAAATCTAATTTAGTTACAGTTCCTGCAACAGGTGAGTGAATATTTGAAGAAACAAATCCGCCAGATTTTGCAATTACTTGACCAATTTCAACTTTTTCTTTTCTATCAACAATTATTTCTGCAGGAATACCTATATGTTGTGCAATTGGCACATTTACCACTTTTGGAACTGCCATTCTTTTAATCCCTTTGGATGAAGTAATTTTATTTTCTGGAGGATGAATTCCACCTTTGGGAAATGTTTTAAGCATCTGTCTTACTTTTTTTAGATTCAGCAACTATGTGTTCTTTTATGACTGCAACTTTTACTTCAACTTTCTTTTCAACTACTTTTTTTACTTTTTTTGGTGGAAAATTAGTTTCGATTATTGAATGTGTTGGACAAACATCTACACATTTTCTGCAAAGCGTGCATAAAACAGGGTCTATATACGCTAAATTATTTAACATTGCAATTGCATCTTTCGGGCAAACATCTTCGCATTTAGCGCAACCAATACAAGCTACTGAACACGATTTTTTTGCAATTCCTCCTTTGTCTTCGTTTAAGCAACCTACAAACACTTTTAAATCACGTTTATTCCGAGGTCTCATTTCAATAATGTCTCTTGGACATTCTTCAACGCAAGCGCCACAGGAGGTACAATTATCAGTAATTATTACTGGTAAACCTGTTTTCTCATCCATATACATCGCATCAAACTTGCACACTTTTACACAGTCACCATCACCCAAACATCCATATTGGCAATCAGTTTCACCACTATAAACCATTGCTGAAATTGCACAGGTTCTTGGCCCTTGATATTCTGTAGTTTTAGGTCTAACATCACAACTTCCCTGGCAACGCAAAACCGCCACAGTTGGATCTCTCTCTACCACTTCTTTTCCTAATATTGCTGCAACTTGTTTCATTACATCATTTCCTCCTACTGGGCAAAATAACTCAGAAATATCGTCTGTATTTACCAATCTTTCAGCAAATGACTTACAACCTGGAGAGCCACAACCTGCACAATTTGCTCCTGGTAATACTTCATCAACCTCAGCTATTAATGGGTTCTCATAAACATAGAACTTTTTAGAAACTACGTACAATACCAATGCCGCAATAACTCCTAAAGAGACTAACAGTAATACACTATATAAAACAGAATCTGTCATTTTTAATTATTTTTAAATATTGAAATTCTAAATGCTTTTTGAAACGTATCTTTTAAAATAAAAAGCATCAAATAGTAGGGAACAAGAATAAAAAGTGATACCAACCCAGCAACCCATTCTTTAAAAAAATTAGTAGTAATAATAAGAGAACCTATTATTAAAATAAAAGGAAAAATATATGCCCAAAACACAGCCTTTAAACCTACGTTTTTTTCTAAAACAACATCAACTGCATCGTTTAGTTTAAAACCTTCAACATTATTTACAATTTCAATTTCTTTGTCACCAGCTTCAGCCGTACCGCAAGCAGATTGGGCTTTACAACCTTCGCAATTCACATTTCCTTTTAAAGAAACTGTTATTACTTGATTTGTGATTTTTGAAATATAGCCTTCATGTTCTATTTCAAAATTATTTACTCCTTTGTTGCTTTCATTGTCCGATTTTTTCATCATCGTAAATCTTCTTTAAAAATGGGACTATAAAATTAAGACTTAAAAACGTATTGAAATATGACGGATGTTAGTATTTTCGATGGTTTAAATTTTATCTTTTATTAATAATAATTATGATTGTTAATAAAAAAAGAGCACTTCGGAATCGTAAAATTTAATTAATTCATACTTTTAAAATCTCATACTTTTTACAAAATATTCAATACATGTTTTTAATATTTGACACTGAAACTACAGGTTTACCTAAAAAATGGAAAGCACCAATTACAGATACTGACAATTGGCCTAGATGTGTTCAAATTGCTTGGCAATTACACGACATGTATGGTGAATTAATTGAACAACAAGATTATTTAATTCAGCCTGAAGGTTTCAATATTCCTTATGATGCAGAGCAAATACATGGTATTTCTACAAAATTAGCACAAGAAAAAGGAAGAAGTTTAGAAGAAGTATTGGTGCTTTTTAATGAAGCACTTTCAAAATGTAAATTTGTAGTAGGACAAAATGTAAGTTTTGATCTAAACATTATGGGATGTGAATACCATAGAAAAAACATAGATTCTACATTAAATAAACTCCCTGTTTTAGATACTTGCACTGAGGGTACCGCAGCACTATGCCAAATTCCTGGAGGGAGATATGGTAACTTTAAACTGCCTACACTAACTGAATTACACGAATATCTATTTCATACACCATTCAGCGAAGCGCACAATGCAACAGCAGATGTTGAGGCCACTACACGCTGTTTTTTAGAACTTATCCGTAGAAGAAATTATTCCGCAGAAGAACTAGATGTACCAAGTAATTATTTTGAAAATTTTGATGCTAAAAACCCAACAACTATTGATGTTATTGGCCTAAAACATTTAAATCTCAAAAAAGAAAGTAAAAAGTTAACACAAAAACCGATAACACAAGTTGAGATACCTAGTCCATCAACTGAGACTATTGAAGAACTAAAAGAAGTCAAATTTTCTCACTTGCACTGTCATTCTCAATATTCAGTATTGCAATCTACCTCTAGTATCAAAAACTTAATCAATTCAGCTATTAAAGATAAAATGCCTGCAGTTGCTTTAACCGATACAGGTAATATGATGGGAGCCTATTATTTTATAGAAGAAGCCATTTCATATAACAATGCTCTTGATAAAAAATATGATGAGATTGAAAAGCCAGAAATTGAAAAAATTAGGCTACAAAAACTTGAAGAAGGAGTTATTGATAAAGATAATTCACAAAAACTTGACTTAACTCAATTTTTAACAAATAAGCAAACTCGAAACTACTTTAAACCAATTTTAGGGAGTGAATTTAATGTATGTGAAGACCATACTGATAGGTCACATAAAGACAATGGATACCAAATAGTTTTTTTAGCAAAAAATAAAAATGGATATCACAATTTGGCAAAAATGTCATCATTATCTCATACCGATGGCTTTTACTATGTCCCTAGAATTGATAAAGGAATTATTGAAAAACACAAAGAAGATTTAATTGTGTTATCGGGAAATTTATATGGAGAAATTCCGAGTAAAATTCTGAATATTGGAGAAAAACAAGCTGAAGAATCATTGCTTTGGTGGAAAGACCAATTTAAAGATGATTTCTATTTAGAGGTCATGCGCCATCAACAAGAAAATGAAAATCACGTAAATGATGTACTCATTCAATTTGCTAAAAAGCACCAGATAAAACTTGTTGCAACAAATAATACCTTTTATACTACAAAGGATGAAGCCGAAGCACATGACATTTTACTCTGCGTAAAAGACGGCGAAAAAACTGCTACACCTAAAGGAAAAGGAAGAGGATTTAGATATGGTTTACCTAATAATGAATACTATTTTAAGTCTCAAGAACAAATGAAACATTTGTTTACTGATTTACCTGAAGCTATTTCAAATATTCAGGAAATAGTTGACAAAGTAGAAATCTATACCTTAAAAAGAAATGTATTACTGCCTAAATTTGATATTCCTCAACAATTTTTACATCCTGAAGATGCTTTAGATGGCGGAGTTAGAGGTGAAAATGCGTATCTAAAACATTTAACTTTTGAAGGGGCTAAAAAAAGGTATGGAAATGAATTAGACGAAAATACTCAGGAACGTTTAGATTTTGAATTATCTATTATTGAAAAAACTGGATATCCTGGTTATTTTTTAATTGTTTGGGATTTTATTTTAGAAGCTCGTAAAATGGGGGTAGCTGTGGGACCTGGTCGTGGATCAGCTGCCGGTTCTGCTGTTGCTTATTGCCTTTGGATTACCAATATAGACCCAATTAAATACGATTTACTTTTTGAGCGTTTCTTAAATCCTGATCGTGTATCATTACCCGATATTGATATTGATTTTGATGATGAAGGCCGACAAAAAGTAATTGATTTTGTAATAGACAAATATGGTGCAAGCCAAGTGGCACAAATTATTACTTATGGTACCATGGCCGCAAAATCATCAATAAGAGATACGGCTCGTGCGTTAGATTTACCTTTACCTACTGCAGATAGATTAGCCAAACTATTGCCGCTCATAAAATTACAACATATTTTTGGTGAAGATGAAAAAAGTAAATCAAAAGTAAAAGAATTAAGAGCTGAGGAATTTGATAATATTAGTGAACTGAGAACAATTGCTGAAGGTGATGATTTAGAATCAATTACTATAAAGCAAGCTATTGCTTTAGAAGGTTCTGTAAGAAATACCGGAACACACGCTTGTGGAGTTATTATCACACCTGAAAAAATCACCAATTTAGTACCTGTTGCCACTGCAAAAGATAGTGACATGTATGTGACACAATTCGATAATAACGTTGTAGAAAGTGCCGGGTTGCTAAAAATGGATTTTTTAGGATTAAAAACGTTAACGCTTATTAAAGATGCTGTAAAAATTATAAAAGCAAAACATGGTATTGAGCTCGTTCCTGATGATTTTCCTTTAGATGACCCAAAAACCTACGAATTATTTCAAAAGGGAGAAACCATTGGTATTTTTCAATATGAATCTGCTGGAATGCAGAAGCATATGAAATCGTTAAAGCCTACAGAGTTTGCAGATTTAATTGCTATGAATGCCTTATACCGTCCAGGGCCAATGGAATATATTCCATTGTTTATTATGCGGAAACATGGGGAAGAAGAAATTGAATATGACCTTCCTGAAATGGAAGAGTATTTAAAAGAAACCTATGGTGTAACTGTATACCAAGAACAGGTAATGCTGCTTTCTCAAAAAATTGCAGGATTTACCAAAGGTGAGGCCGATAAGTTACGTAAAGCTATGGGGAAGAAAATTTTCTCTATGCTAGTTGAGCTAAAACCAAAATTTATTGAGGGTGGAAAAGCAAACAATCACCCTGAAGAAGTTTTAGAGAAAATTTGGAAAGACTGGGAGGCATTTGCAGCCTATGCATTTAACAAATCACACTCTACTTGTTATGCTTATATTGCCTATCAAACCGCCTATTTAAAAGCACATTATCCGGCTGAATATATGGCATCTGTGTTATCTAATAACATGAGTGATATTAAGCAAGTAACATTCTTTATGGAAGAATGTAAACGTGCTGGAATTCCTGTTTTAGGTCCTGATATTAATGAATCTTATTTAAAGTTTGCGGTAAACAAAGAAGGAGCTATTCGATTTGGAATGGGAGCTATCAAAGGAGTTGGAGGTGCTGCAGTTGAAGCCATTGTTGAGGAACGGAAAAAGAATGGAAACTTTACTTCTATTTTTGACATTACAAAAAGGGTAGATTTGCGTGCGTGTAATAAAAGAGCTTTTGACGGTTTAGTTATGGCAGGTGCTTTAGATTCTTTTAAAAATGTACATCGAGCGCAATATTATCAGCTAGACGAAAAAGGACTAACTTTTATTGAAAGAGCCATTCGTTTTGGAAATAAATTTCAAGAAAATAAAAACTCTGCTCAAATTTCTATGTTTGGAGAAACATCTCAAGTTCAATTTCCAGAACCTGAAATTCCTTTTGCTGAAAGATGGGGCATGATGGAAGAATTATCTAAAGAAAAAGAACTAGTAGGTATTTATATTTCTGGACACCCTCTAGATGATTTTAAAAATGAACTTAAGTATTTTAGCAATGCGACGGTTGCTACTTTTAAGGAAGATTTAAAAAACTATGTAGGTGCTAATCTAACATTCTCGGGCATATTATCTGATGTGCAACACAGGACATCTCAAAATGGAAATAAGTGGGCTTCCTTTTCTATTGTAGATTATAATGACACCCATGAATTTCGTATTTTTAAAGACACCTATTTAAAATTTAAACCTTATTTAATTGACAATGAATTCAGACAATTTAAAGTAAATATTGCTGCTGGTTGGAGAAATAAAGATGGTAAAATAGGAGAGCCTCATATTAATTTTACAGACATTCAAATTTTACAAGATGTACTTGAAAAACATTCTAAAAAAATTACACTGCAATTAGAGTTAAAAAAAATAACTAAAAATAGTGTTGAAAATTTACATACGATATTAAAAGAGAATGAAGGAGATGTTCCTGTCAATGTTTTGGTGTATGACCTCTCTGAAAAAATGAAATTAACAATGCCTAGTAGATCTGTAAAAGTAAAAGTGGACAATGATTTCTTGAAAACACTAGAAAACGAAGAAATTAAATTCAAGCTTAATTAATCAAGCTGCTTTTTAATTCGTAAGTTCTGCAAATAAACTTTCTAAATTTTTATTTTTAGTGTTTAAACTCAAAATTTTAAGTCCGTTTTCTTTAGCAAAATCAAAAACAACTGAACGCATATCTTTGGTCGTGGCAAAGGTTAACACCCAAGAAGTGTCGTGGATATTATTTGCTAATTTTAGATGTGGAATACTTAACATAAACTTCTTTTCTACTTTAAAATCAAATTCAACTTCAATTACTTGATCTTGATTTTTTTTAAGCTCATTCAAATTTTTGTCAGCAACTATTTCTCCTTTATGAATAAAAAGTACACGGTCACAAATTGCTTCTACCTCTTGCATAATATGTGTGGAGAATAACACTGTTTTATCTTTACCCACTTCTTTAATTAAACTTCTAATTTCAACTAATTGATTTGGGTCTAAACCCGTGGTGGGCTCATCTAAAATTAACACGTCAGGGTTATGCAATAAAGCTGCTGCCAATCCAACGCGTTGCCTATACCCTTTTGAAAGCTGACTAATTTTCTTATGCGCTTCTGAGGTTAGGCCAACTTTAGCAATAATTTCGGTAACCTCATTTCTTGGAATTTTATAAATAGCTGCATTAAATTGTAAATATTCTTTCACATACATTTCAACATACAATGGATTGTGTTCTGGTAAATAACCAATACTTTGCTGTGCTTGAATCGTATGTGTATTCACATTAAAATTATTCACAAAAGCAATACCCTCTGAAGGTTTTATATAGCCTGTCAATATTTTCATTAATGTAGATTTTCCCGCGCCATTAGGGCCTAAAAAACCAACAATTTCGCCTTTATTAATGG
>NZ_JABDRI010000097.1 GCF_013041805.1 Lutibacter sp. | reverse complement strand
ATTATTCTGCATTAGATGTGAAAGGTGTAAAAGACGGTGGATCGTATTTTCAAAATTCAGTAAACATTTCTAAATGGAATTTTGAAAAGGATATGGAAAAACTAGGGAAACCAGTTGATAGATCAGAATGGGGTATGGCTCCACAAATTGTTAATGCATATTTTAACCCGGTGAACAATGAAATTGTTTTTCCAGCAGCAATTTTGCAACCACCTTTTTATAACTATCAAGCGGATGAAGCAGTAAATTATGGTGGAATTGGAGCAGTAATTGGTCACGAAATATCACATTGTTTTGATGATCAAGGAGCGAGATTTGATGCAGATGGAAATTTAAAAAACTGGTGGACAGATGAAGATTCAGAGAAATTCGCTGTTTTAGGAAAAAAATTAATAGATCAATTTAGTGCCGTTGAAGCTTTGGAAGGTGTGAATTTAAATGGAGAGTTTACTTTAGGAGAAAATATTGGTGATTTAGGTGGAATAAATGCTGCATACGATGGTTTACAAATATTCTATGAGGAAAATGGAAGACCAGACGATATTGATGGCTTTACTGCTGAACAACGTTTTTATATGTCTTGGGGAACTATTTGGAGAACTAAAATGAGAGACGATGCGATGAAAAATTTAATTAAAACAGATCCGCATTCTCCAGGCATGTTTAGAGCATATATGCCGTTGCAAAATGTAGATGCATTTTATACAGCATTTAATATTGTTGATGGAGATGAGATGTATTTAAAACCAGAAGATAGAGTTAAAATCTGGTAGATTTAATATCTTAATTCAAATAAAAAAGGAGCTTTTAAAGCTCCTTTTTTATTAAATCAGCGTTATAGAATCCACCTTTGTTTTCTTTTCTGTTTTTTGAGAACTGTGTAATTAAATACGCAGTTGTGATTAAATTTCGTAATTCACATAAATCTACAGAAAGTTCTGAATGGTCATATAAACGTTTATTATCCTCGTATAAGTTTAGTAATCTTTTTTCCGCGCGCAGTAATCGTTCATTGGATCTTACAATACCAACATAATTACTCATAATTGTTTTTACCTCGTTACGGTCATGTGTAATTAATATGTTTTCCATATTTTTTACAACACCACTATCATTCCATTCAGGAACATTGTTAGGCATTTTAATTTTATGAAAACGTTTACATAAGTTATCAAATGCATTGTGTGAAAAAACAATTCCTTCTAAAAGAGAATTCGAGGCAAGTCTGTTTGCACCGTGTAAACCAGATTTGGTTACTTCACCACTGGCATATAAATTTTTTATAGATGTTTTCGCTTTTTTATTTATGTTAACACCGCCGCAAATATAATGCTGAGCAGGTGACACAGGGATAAAATCTTTTTTCACATCTATTCCAAGACTCAAACATTTTTCAGTAATATTTGGGAAATGTTTTTTAAAAGCTCCAAAATTAATGTGAGTACAATCTAAATACACATGAGGTGCACCACTTTTTTTTAGCTCATTATCAATGGCTCTTGCAACAATATCACGAGATGCTAATTCTTCACGTTTATCATAATTATGCATAAATCGGTTGCCTTCAAAATCTCTTAAAATCGCACCTTCACCACGTACAGCTTCTGAAATTAAAAAAGCAGGGTACTCACCTGGATTATATAATGCTGTTGGGTGAAATTGAATAAATTCAACATCTGAAATTTCAGCTTTTGCTCTATACGCCATGGCAATTCCATCACCGGTTGCTATAACCGGATTTGTTGTTGTACTATATACTTGCCCGTTGCCGCCACTAGCTAACATAGTTACTTTTGCCACAAATGTTTTTACACTATTTTTTTGTTGGTCTAAAACATAAGCTCCAAAACAGGTAGTTTTTTCTTTTCGAGTTATTTGTTTTTTAGTTACTTGATGCTCGGTAATTAAATCAATGGCGTAATGATACGTTAGAAACGTAATGTTTTTAGTCTTTTCAACTTGTTCTATAAGTGCTCTTTCAATTTCAGCGCCAGTAATATCTTTATGATGTAAAATCCGATCTTGAGAATGACCACCTTCTCTTCCTAGTGAGTAATTTCCATTTTGAGTTTTGTCAAAATTTGTTCCCCAATTTATAAGCTCTTGTAAGCGATTAGGTGCGGCTTCAACAACCATTTTTACAATTTCTTTATCACAAAGTCCGTCTCCAGCAATTAAAGTATCTTCAATATGTTGCTCAAATGAATCAACGGTTGTATCCCATACAGTTGAAATTCCGCCTTGTGCATATTTGGTATTGCATTCGTTTTTTTCGTTTTTAGTAATGATAGTTATGGAAGCGTCTTTAAAATGATTCGCTGTT
Source organism: Lutibacter sp. (assembly GCF_013041805.1). GTDB lineage: Bacteria > Bacteroidota > Bacteroidia > Flavobacteriales > Flavobacteriaceae > Lutibacter. Next base: position 26,998 of record NZ_JABDRI010000097.1, on the reverse strand, counting down.
TTTAAAGCAAATGATAAGCCGGCAATTCCTGAACCAATTACTAAAAAATCGGTTGTATATATTTTTTTTTCAGCGTTCATTAAGTGGAGTCTGTTATTTTGATAATTCTAACATTCGTTCAATTGAAACTAACGCTTTTCTGCTTAATTCGGCATCGACATTAACTTCAGGCAATTCATGTTTTAAGCACAGGTATAATTTTTTCATGGTATTCATTTTCATGTAAAAACATTCACTGCAGTTACAGTTGTCATCATCTACTGGAGCCGGAATTAAAATTTTATTTGGTACTAATTGTCGCATTTTATGTAAAATACCAACTTCAGTAGCTACAATAAATTTGGAGGCTTTACTTTCTTGAACATAATTTAACAACCCAGAAGTTGAGCCAACATATTTAGCAACTTTTAGTAAATGAGCTTCAGACTCAGGATGTGCAATAATTTCAGCGTCAGGGTTTTCAGCATATAAATTCAATATTTTTTCAATTGAAAAAGCTTCGTGTACCATACAAGCACCATCCCAAAGTACCATATCTCTCCCAGTTTTTTTAATTAGCCAAGCTCCTAAATTTCTATCTGGAGCAAAAATAATAGGTTGCTCTGAAGGAATTGAGTTGATAATTTTTTCTGCATTTGAGGAGGTACAAACAATATCTGTTAAGGCCTTGATTTCAGCGGAAGTGTTCACATAAGAAACAACCAAATGATTTGGGTGTTCTTTCTTAAAAGCGGCAAAATCAGCAGGAGGACAAGAATCTGCTAATGAACAACCTGCTTTTAAATCTGGTAGAACCACTTTTTTTGTTGGGTTTAGGATTTTAGCAGTTTCGGCCATAAAATGTACGCCAGCAAAAACAATGATATCAGCATTGGTTTCAGCAGCTTTTTGAGCTAAAGCTAAACTATCTCCAACGAAATCTGCAATATCTTGTATAGCATCCTCTTGATAATAATGCGCTAAGATAATAGCATTCTTTTTTTTTCGTAATTTTTTAATCTCTTTTACGTAGTCAATGCTTTTAGGTGGTTCTATATCTAAAAATCCTTTTTCTTGAAGATTTTTTTTAGCAATTCCTAGTGTAGTCATAAGCGGTAGTTTGTATTTTAAAACCAAATAATATGCCAAACAATCGGATTTTTATCCGATTGTTTTAACCTATGCAATATAAGTAAATGTATTGATATACGTAAACGATATAATTTGCGTATTACGATTTATTGAACTTTTACTCTCCAGCCAAATTTATCTTCAGCTTTATTTTTTTGAATATCTGTAATTCCTTTTTTTATTAATGAAGCATAACTATTTTCTATTTTTGGTAAATCAAAAACCTCACCTTTATTAGAAAATGCATTTATAGGACTTATAACGGCTGCGGTTCCTGCTCCAAACATTTCTAGTAGTTCACCTTTTCTTGCAGCTTCTACAATTTCAGAAACTCTAACAGGTCTAACGTCTACTTTTATACCTTTATCTTCAGCGAATTGTATAATACTTTTACGAGTAACACCATCTAAAATTCGTTCACTTGTTGGAGCGGTAAGTAAGGTATCGTTCACTCTAAAAAACACATTCATCACACCCGCTTCTTCTAAAAATTCGTGGGTGCTTGCATCTGTCCAAACTACTTGTTGAAAACCATCTTGATTTGCTAGTTTAGTTGGGTAAAATGAGCCAGCATAGTTCCCTGCGGCTTTTGCAAATCCAACACCTCCATTGGCAGATCTACTGTATTTATCAGCAAAAACTACTTTAACTTCTCCAGAATAATAAGCTTGTACTGGAGAGCAAATAATCATAAATTTATATTTATTTGAAGAAGAGGCAGAAACACAATTTTCTGTTGCAATTATAAAAGGTCTTATATAAAGAGCACTATCTTCACCTGTTTTTACCCAATCTTTATCCATCTTTAATAAAGTGGTTAAACCTTCAAAAAAATAGTCTTTTGGGAAAGCTGGCATATCTAACCTTTCAGCAGATATATTGATACGTTTTTGATTTTCATCAGGTCTAAATAACCAAAGATCATCTTTATCATCTTTGTAGGCTTTCATTCCTTCAAAAACCGCTTGGCCATAATGAAACACTTTTGCAGAAGGATCAAATAAAAGAGGTTGATAAGGTCTTATTTTTGGAGTTTGCCATTCTCCATTTTCAAAATCGCATTCAAACATATGGTCTGTAAATATCTGACCAAATTTTAAATTGTTAAAGTCAACATCTGCAATTTTTGATTTTGCAATTTTTTCAATTTCTAGAGCCATAATTTATCAATATTAAGTTTTAACAAAATTAGGTATTTTTTTTTAGTATTATATTTTAATTTTAAGTAAGGCTCATGCCTTATTTTTAATATATTTGAGTATTCATATTGATAAAGATAATTGGAACAAAGTAACATTGCATTATTCATAGTTTAAGGGTAATTTGTTTTATATTCTTGTAAAAATCACTCATTAAATTTTTGATTTAATTTATCTGAAATTCAATATGTTACTAGTTTTGTAGTGTAATTTAAGGTAACAGCTTATAATTTGGAAAGAAAAATAATTATTACAAACGATGGTTCATCTACAATTCATTTACCTGATTGGAATGAACAGTACCATTCTAAACATGGCGCTATCCAAGAAGCGAAACATGTATTTATTAAAAATGGGTTATCACTTTTTTCTAACCAAGAAATTTCAATTTTAGAAATTGGTTTTGGTACGGGATTAAATAGTTTTATTACTTTTTTAGAAGCTCAAAAATTGGATTTGGAAATTGATTATGTGGGTGTTGAAGCATATCCTGTTTCGAAGAATGAAATTGATCAATTAAATTATGTAACAGCATTAAAAGCTACTAAATTTTCATCAGTTTTTGATGCAATGCATTCTCAAAGTTGGGATGTTAAAAGTGAAGTTTCAGCACTATTTCACTTAACAAAGCGTCATCAATTTTTTAATGAGATTCAAGATGTAAATTATTTTAATTTAATATACTTTGATGCATTTGGAGCTCGCGTTCAACCTGAATTATGGACAGAAGCTATTTTTAAAATTATGTATGACGCGTTAAAAGAAAAAGGGGTTTTAGTGACCTACAGTGCAAAAGGAAGTGTAAGAAGAGCAATGCAATCGGTTGGTTTTATTGTAGAACGTTTGCCAGGGCCTCCCGGAAAACGTGAAATGTTAAGAGCAACAAAATAAATAGATAAAAAAATGACTCAACAGCGATTTAAAAAACGAAAAAAGCCTAATTTTAAACGAGGATTAGTATTGGTTTTGTTATTAGTAATCATTTTGTACTTATGGATGAATGCCGAAGGATTAATTACCAGCTTTCTTGAAGTTAAAGAATAGACTATTTATTAAATGATCTACCTTTCCATTCGTAGTTTTTGAATAGGGATAATATGCCTGTAAAAACTATAAAAAATGGATAGATAAAACTTGTTATACTGTAATAGGATAATGAGTTTTTATTTTTTAAAAAAGTGGCAGTTTTATAAATTAGTATAAAATCAATTAGAAGTTTTACACTATAAATAATGAGTAAATAGTTCCAATAGAAACTATAAAATAGTGCAGAAAGAATAAGTAGGACCAACATAAAATTTAATGCAAAAACAACAAGTCCAACAATTTTTGAAAATATACTTTTATATGCAGTAGATTTAGCAGCCCACCTAATTTGTTGATTCAAAAATAACTTCCAGCTGCTTTCTGAATTGGTACTAACAATGGCTTCATTAGATTTTATATAACTTATTTTACTTGGAAATTTAGCAGTCATTTTTTGTAGTAGAAAAAGATCATCACCACTTGCAATTTCAGTATTTCCTTCAAAACCATTCACTTTTAAAAAGGCAGTTTTTTTATAACATAAATTGGCGCCATTGCACATAATTGGTTTCTGAATACCAAAACTACCAATAGTACTTCCAATTAAACTTAGAAAGTTTAAATTTTGAAAATGAAATAAAAATTGCTTTTTAGTATGAAATTTAACTGGGCCACTAATAAAAACAGGTTCTTTATTTATAATAGTTTGATTGAAAAGGGTTAGCCAATTATTCGGTGCGCAACAATCGGCATCAGTCGTTACAACCCAATCATACTTTGATTTTTTAATGGCTAAATTAATAGCATCTTTTTTAGGAGAATTTGAAGTTCTTATAGTGTTTAACAATATGATATTTAGAGATGAAAATTGGTGTTTAAAATTTTCGATAATTAAAGAATAATCGTCGTCTGATTCGTCATTTACCAATATAACTTCAAACAAATGACTTGGATATTTAAGTAGTGAAATGGAATTTAATAATTGACCTAAATTTGCGGCTTCATTCCTAAACGGAATAACAATAGAAAAGGAGTGTTTAGGAGCAATAGCTTCATTCTTAGTGATTTTTACAGCATCAAAACCGATAATGAATGCTATAATTACTAAAAAGTAACAAGCTGCTATTAAAATGATGATGTAACTCATTCGTTTTTAGGAAAATTAAAATTCAATACAAAAATACTGCCTAATAGTGCTGGAATTGCAACATTTAATAACCACATAATTGTTGTCACAGTAATTATTGTTAACACATTTAATTCAATAAAGTTAAACATAAAAACGGCAATTGAACCTTTTAAAGCCCAATCAAAAATTGCTAAACTTGGAAGTATTGATGCTATAAAATAACTACAAAAAATTAAATTTATGAGTGTAAAATAATTTGTTTCAATTTCAAATAATCGAAGTAAAAAGTAAAACTGATGAGAAAAGATAAGATACCGAACAGATGATATCACTAGTATTTTAATGTAAAATTTAAATGATACTTCTTCTAAGTATGCAATAGCTTTTTTAAACTGAATTGTTATAATTTTTGAGATTCCTGTTAGTTTAACAGCATAATATAGTAAGCTCACTATAGCAATTGCTATAAACATTTTTTGAATATTTATAGATGGGAAATGAATGTCAAAATTGAGAAATATAAAAATGAATCCTATAAGCCCAAATACACTGGTAGCGGTAAGCTGACTTAAGTTCCCAATAAAGTTTAAGGCTACTATTTTTTTTCTAGAATTCTTTTTAAAATACAATGCTTTTACCGCATATTCTCCAATTCTGTTTGGTGTAATTATAGATGTGGTAAGTGATGCTAAACTTTGCTCATAAGCTTCATAATATGTAGTTTTTTGTTCAACTGTTGCCAACAACTGCCATTTATATATTTCTAAAAGCCAATTCGCATCTGTAAATAGCAGCAATAGCAACAAGTACCAGCCATTTTTTGAAAATAATATGGATAATTGTTGTTGTAAATCTTGAAAAGATAAAAGCTCGTTGCTTATAAGTTTTTGATGAATAAAATAAAATGCACAACCTATAATTACTAATTTTATTAGTAAAAAAACGATGCGCTTATATTTGAGCAAGATATTGTACATTTGATTTTACAAATAAACAACTAATTGAGTTCAGAAAAAATCATATTAGGAATTGATCCAGGAACCACTATTATGGGTTTTGGATTGATTAAAATTGTCAATAAAAAAATGGAGTTAATTCAGTTAAATGAATTATCACTAAAAAAGTACGACGATCATTATGTGAAACTTAAACTAATTTTTGAACGTACCATACATTTAATTGAAACCTATCACCCTGATGAAATTGCTATTGAGGCACCTTTTTTTGGTAAAAATGTTCAGTCTATGTTAAAATTAGGAAGAGCTCAGGGAGTTGCCATGGCGGCCGGTTTATCGCGTCAAGTGCCAATTACTGAATATTCACCAAAAAAAATTAAAATGGCAATTACTGGAAATGGTAATGCAAGTAAAGAGCAGGTAGCAAAAATGTTGCAGAGCTTGTTAAAACTAAAAACGTTGCCTAAAAACCTTGATTCAACCGATGGTTTGGCAGCAGCAGTTTGCCACTTTTATAATAGCGGAAAAATAACCTCGGGAAAAAATTATTCAGGCTGGGGAGCTTTTGTTAAACAAAATAGTAAAAGAGTGAAAAAGTAATTAAATTACAATATCACATTCATACGTTTCATATTTTTGTTCAATAATTAATTTACGGTGCTCGTGAAAAAGTTGATGCTCTTTTGAAGCCTCCATTTTATCTTTATCGTCTTTCGAACTCCAATACTCAACTAAGAAAAAATGATTTTCTTTGTTTCTATCCTTAAAAATATGAAAATGATCAAGACCTGCTGGCTTAGCTTCTGTTAATTCTTCAAATTTTTGTAATTCTACAAATGAAACTTCTTCACCATCTTTAACTTTAAATGAGACTATATGTGTGTACATGTTTTATTGTTTTTATCAAAAATACAATACAGTTGGCAGTAAAAAGGTAACAAAAATCACTTTTTGCTATTTTTTTTTATTAACGTACATTTAGCACTAAATAATTTTCAACTGTGTCAGGAATATATTTGCATATACCATTTTGTAAACAAGCATGTTACTATTGTGATTTTCATTTTTCAACTTTATTAAAAAGAAAGACTGAAATGATCAATGCACTTATAGAAGAATTAGTGTTGAGAAAAGATGAAAATAAGGGAGAAAGCATTGAAACTATTTATTTTGGAGGAGGAACTCCTTCGATATTGTCAAATGAAGAAATAACAGTATTGATTCAAACTATTACTGCTCATTATACGGTTGTTGAAAATGCTGAAATTACGTTGGAAGCCAATCCAGATGATCTATCAACTAAAAAAATTAAGGAGCTCGCCTCATCACCAATCAACAGATTAAGTATTGGTATTCAATCGTTTTTTGATGATGATTTAAAATTTATGAATCGGGCGCATACGGCTTCGGAATCTAAAAAATGTTTATCCAAGGCTTTAAAATACTTTGATAATATTACCATTGATTTAATTTATGGAGTTCCAAATATGAGTTGTGAAAAGTGGTTAGCTAACTTAGAGCAAGCATTTGCATTTGGGGTGCCACATATATCAAGTTACGCGTTAACGGTTGAAGAGAAAACAGCCTTACATAGTTTTATTAAGCAGGGCAAAGTACCTCCAATAGATGAAAAATTGGCATTAGAACATTTTAATATATTGGTTGAGCAATGCGAAAAGCAAGGATTTGTGCATTATGAAATTTCAAACTTTGGAAAGCCAGGCTATTTTTCTAAACACAACAAATCCTATTGGTTGGGAGAAAAATATATAGGAATTGGACCCTCTGCACATTCGTTTAATGGAGTGAAAAGATCTTGGAATGTTTCAAATAATGCGAAATACTTAAAAGAAATTCAAGAAAATAAATTGCCATCTCAATTTGAAATTCTTACGGTAAATAATCGGTTTAACGAGTATATAATGACTGGTTTACGAACTGTTTGGGGAGTTTCATTTGATACAATTGAAAAAGAGTTTGGCGCTCTTTACTTGGAGCAATTAAAAACAAATGTTCAACCTTTTATTGATAAAGGGTTGTTGAAAATTCAACACCATTCTTTTTCAAATAACACCTTAATTACTACTAAAAAGGGCAAGTTTTTGGCTGATGGTATTGCCAGTGATTTGTTTTTAGTAGATGAAGTCTAAGTTGTGTAATATTAGATACTTAACAGATTTAAGTTAATCGCTACTTTTGCCGTCTAAAATTTAGTTTTATAGGTATGATATTACAAACAATTTTTGATGAGCAAGGAAATACGGTTCCTTTTTTAAATGGAAAAGAAATTACCATGAAAGAGTCACCATTTCTACTATTTTTAGCATCAATTGGTATGTGTTCGGCGGTTTATGTTCGTTCTTTTTTAGCGCAAAGAGGTATTCCTTTTAATGATGTGGTTATCAATCAAAAAATGGATTATGACCAATCTGCAGGAATGGTAAAATCAGTTGAAATTCAACTTGATTTACCTAGTCAATTTCCTGAGAAATATAAGGGAGCTATTAAAAAAGTAGTGGATCAATGTTTAGTTAAACGTCATTTAGTTGATGCACCAGAATTATATGTTACTACAAATATTAAAGTAGATCAAGAAATTAATTAGTTAATAGGTTCAATAGGTTAAACATTAAAAAGGGTAGCAATTAAAGTTACCCTTTTTTTATTTCAATGTTGAAAATTCAATACTTGATGAGGTGAAAACCGTATGCGTTTGGGTTTTAAAATCTTCTTTGGAGGCTTTAAAATTATTCTCAACATAGGTTTGTGGATTCAAATCTATTAAAGGAAACCACGTACTTTGCACCTGTATTTGCAATTTATGACCTTTTTTAAAAGTATGATGAACATCTTGTAATTTAATAGTTACAGGTGTTTTTTTGTTTGGTGTAAAAGGCTCTGGATATGTAAAGCTATTTCTAAATTTACCACGCATAACTTCACTTCGAACCATTAAGTGGTAATTACTCATTTTTAAGTGGTCTTGCATATCTTTATTATTTTCTTCAACATCTGAAGGATGTACATCAATTACTTTTACTATCCAATCGGCATCAGTTCCTGTGGTGGCAACTTGTAGCTTTGCTAAAATATCACCAGCTAAAGTAAAATCATTTTCTAATACATTGGTTTCAAATACTAAAACGTCACTTCTTCTAGCGGCAAAACGTTGGTCATCTGTCATATATTTTCGAGGCGTAAAAACGGTTTTAATATCTTCAGAGTAAGGAACAGGTTTTTTAATATCACTCACAAATTGAATACCAACATCGTTTCCTTTTGAAGTTGTTAATTGTTGATTTTTAGACAAATAAAAATGTTGTTTTTCCGTATCTTTTGGTGGCCACGTATCATAAGTATTCCATTCTTTTTTCCCAGTATCATATACATACGCTTCAGGTAAACCAGAATTTTTATCACCAGCTCCTTTTAAGAAATGATTAAAAAACTTCGTTTCAATTTTTTCTTGAAAAAACAATGAGATTGAATCTCCAAAATAATAATTACCAACGCTATTTTTAGGATTCGTTCTTGCCCATTGTCCGTGACTCCAAGGTCCAAAAACGATGGTGTTATAATTGTCTTTGTTATATTTTTCAATGGTTTTGTAGGTTTCTAACGGGCCATATAAATCTTCGGCATCAAATTCACCTCCAACAATCATCGTAGCAACATGTGACTTTACATTCTTTAAATGCTGAATTAGGCCTTTTGACTGCCAAACTTCATCGTAGTTCGGATGTTCTTTTAATTCTTCCCAAAAGAAATCATTGGTTTCAGCTCCTAATTCTAAGGCAGGGTTATCTAGTTTTTCATATTGAAAATAGGAATTCAAATTTTGTAAAGGACCCGCATCTAAAAAAAACTGATATTGATCTTGTGTTTTTAAATCAGGTATTTTATACCAAGCAGTATCTGAAGGTTCATTTTTTTGAGTTCCAAATAAAGAGGTTGCTCTAAAATAACTAAGTAAATAGGCACCGTTATGGTGAAAATCATCAAAAAAGAAATCGGCTATACAAGCTTGTGGCGAAGCTGCTTTTAATGCTGGATGTGCGTCAATTGTAGAATAGGTGCTATAAAATCCTGGGTACGAAATTCCCCAAGTTCCAACATTTCCATTGTTGTTTTCTACGTTTTTTACCAACCAATCAATAGTATCAAAGGTATCAGAACTTTCATCAATATCTTTATTGGTTTTTTTGTTGGGAATATAAGCTCGCATATTGTCATACGTTCCTTCGCTCATCCAACGTCCACGAACATCTTGGTATACAATAATGTTCCCTTCTTCCATTAAATGTTTATTTGGACCAATAGTTCTGCGGTAAGTATCAGCGCCATAAGGTCTAACACTGTATGGTGTGCGTTGCAATAAAATTGGGTATTTTTTACTGGTGTCTTTTGGAGCATAAATGGTGGTAAACAATTTTACACTGTCACGCATGGTGATATACGTTTCCGTTTTTGTATAATGATCTTTCACATAGGTGTTTTTTTCTTTTTCTTCTGATGAAGTTTTAGAACAGCTAAATAAAATAGTAATAAGTGAAACGAGTAGCAGTGCTTTGAATAAATGAATTCTCATAAAAAGATTGATTAGGTTGCAGTAAATCTACAAAAAATGAATGTTAGAAATGTTAAGGTAGTTGTAAAATGGCTTTAAAATTGCATATTTAAAATAGAAACAAACAAAAGTATCCAGCCAATAATTAAAAATAAACCGCCAATTGGAGTCACAGGACCTAAAAATGTTAATTTTTTATTTTTTGCAGATGAAATGACTAAGCCATAAATACTAAATGAAAACAATATAATTCCAAGCATAAAACTATATACCATATATTTTTCTGAAGCAGTTTTAAAGGTGAAATTAAACCCAATAAGTAATAAAACTATTGCATGGTACATTTGATATTTTACACCTGTTTCAAAGCTTTTTAATTGTTCTGTAGTTAACATTTTTTTTAAAGCATGTGCGCCAAAAGCACCAAATACAACGGCTAAACCGCCTAAAATTGCTGCAAAAAGTAAGGTAAATTGAATCATGAATTATTTTTATTTTGTGGCCGTAAATATAGGATAATCTATTTACACGGTAAAAAAGTGTGGTTTTTCCATACCAAAAGTGTGGAAAAACCGTAAACTTTCAAAAAAGTATATACATATTACATTTTATTTTGTTAGCTCTTTTTTTTTTTTTTTACATTTAGCCTGAGAAAGATTAAAAATTGCACTATGAAACAATTAATTGCTATAAAATTCCCATTTATTTTAATACAGAAATTTCATATAATCTGTCATACGGAGCTTGTCGAAGTATGAACAGGCACCTATTAATTCATGTAATATATAAACAGAAAAATCCTCTGCTGGTAAAAATTTTAAGAACACCATACGCTAATAAAATGTTTAACCTAAAACCAATAACTATGAAATAGCTACTATAAACAAACAGAGGAAAGCGTTACAAAAGTAATACACCTCGTAGGATTAACAAAATATAAAGCGCAATTATGCGCTAGTAACTAATTTAAATTTTAATAAAATGAATTTTTCTAAGAAAAATCACGAACACCAAATTATAAATATAAAAAACGTGAGTAAAAAAATAATTTTAGGAATGGTATTTGTTTTTGCAAGTTTTACGATGGTGAATGCGAAAACAGAAATAGTTATATTAAATGATTTTTGTTTTGATCGTGCAATTGAGCATTTAGAAGATATGGAGTCTGTATTTGGAATTACTTATAATCAAGAAGATGCAACAGATATTTTGAATGATCATTATATGATATGTTGGTGTATGAGTCATACAGATTTCTGTATGGATAATTGGTAACAATATTAACTTGGACATCCAAAGATTTCTTTGGATGTCCTCTAAATTAAAATATTATGACTTTTAAAATAAAATATTTTCTTTTTTTGTTTTTTGCATTTATTTACTTCAATGTAAGTTGTCAAATAAAAAACGCAAAAATTACCTATAAAATAAAAATGAATATTCAAAACGATTCTATCTTTAAGCTAGAAAACGATAGAGGAAAAATGGTAAGATTAGTTTTTAATGAAATAAACTCAATTCAAATGGAATTAGTTTATTTTGATGGTATTACTGAATTTAAAGAAATCCCAAAAATTTTTATTAGTAAAAAGCAAGAATCATTTCAGAAATTAGCAAACAAAAGTGCAAGGTTAAATGAAGTTTATTATACAAATATTGAAAATAAAACTTCCTCAGTATTTAAAACATTTGGAGGAGTTGATTATTTTATTACGTCAGATTCAGGACTTAACTGGATGTTGATTAATGAAAATAAAGAAATTGGAGGGTTTAATTGTCAAAAAGCAGAAACTATATACACTTATAAAGACAGAAAAGATAATTATCAAAACTTAAAAATAACTGCCTGGTATTCGCCAGAGATTCAAATTTCTTCAGGACCTAAAAATTATATTGGATTACCAGGTTTAATTTTAGAATTGACTGAAGGAGATGATTTTTTGACTTTTCAAGCGTCAAAAATTCAAATAAATTCAAAGGATATTTCTAAAATTCATATACCCAATGATGTCGAAAATATTACAAGGAATGAATTTAGTTTAATAACAAAAGAATCTTACAACCAATTTTTTAAAAACTAAAAAAAATAATTTTAGGAATGGTATTTGTTTTTGCAACGGTAACAATGGTAAATGCAGAAAATGAATCTTTGGAAGTTCCTGGGAAATGTGGCGAATTAGCACAAGAAGTTTTTGATAGTGCAGTTTCTCAAGGAGAGAGTTATGAGAATGCGATGGAAGTATCTGATGCTATGTATCATTCTTGTAGATATTTGACTTATTTATCAGATTATATTGAGTAAAAACTTAAATATTTATTTTGGGGCTAACCTTATAGGTTAGCCTCTAATTAAAAAAAAACAATATGAGAAAAGTACCACTTTTAGTATTTCTATTATTTTCAATAATAAGTTTTTCACAGCATAAAAATGTTTTCGTTGTATATAAAAAGGATATATTAAATTATGCTATACAAAGTAAAAATCCAGAAAAACAAGAAGCTTATAGTTCAATGTTAAATGAACTTAAGTCTAGTAGTAAAAGTTTAAGATATAACTTAATAATTAATGACAGTAAATCTCTTTTTTTATTAGAAGAAAATTTAGAAATAGACATTAATAAACAAGCTTTAAGATTTATTGAGAATGCAGGTGATTCAGGAGGTAGTTTTTATATGAATTCGAAATCAAGGGAATTAATACGGAGTAAACATTTATCTGGAGAAACTTTTAATATAATTTCAAGTATAGACTCAATTAAGTGGGAGCTTACAAATGAGAGAAAAAAAATTGGAAATTTTGAATGTTATAAGGCTAAAACAAACAAGGTTGTTAAAAATAGTAAAGGTACATTTAATCATATTGTTGAAGCTTGGTATGCACCTGAAATACCTTTTAGTTTTGGCCCCGTTGGTTATGGTGGTTTACCAGGGTTGATCATTGAAATTCAATATCAAAACGTTCGCTTTTATGTTTCAACCATAGCGCTAAATACTAAAAAAAATACTAAAATAGTTAAGCCAACAAAAGGTAAAGAAGTTACAAAGGCTGAATACAATGAAATAACAAAAAAAATGGCAAATGATTATCTAAAAAGCCTCAAATATTAACTATTATAAATAGTATTAAATGATCAACTTTAAAAGCATTGTATTTTTATTTACCCTCTTTATTTGGCAATATTCAAATACCCAAAATGAATTTCAAGGGAAAATTAGTTATACCATACAAGTAACTAATATCAATTTTTCTAAAATTGCAAATGATTCAACAAAATCAATTGAAGTTAAAAATATGTTTAATAAAATTTTTAAAGATGCTAAACCAATTGTGGCAGTTTTGATTTTTGAAAATAATGAGTCTTTATATGAGCTAGATTTAATAAAGGAAATGGAAATTGAAAATGATTCCAAAATTAATTTAACTAAAATAATGGCGAGAGATGGAAAATATTATATGAATAATGCTACTAAGGAAATTTTACATGAAGAAAATTTTGTAGGAGATATGTTTTTAATTAAATACCAACCTAAAAACTGGAAAATTACTCAAGAAACAAAACGAATTGGAAATTACTCGTGTTATAAAGCTATTACCATTAGTAAAGCTAAAGATAAAAAAGGGAATGAAGTAGATAAAATAATTGAAGCTTGGTACACACCTGAAATTCCAATCAATTTTGGACCAAAAGAGTACAATGGTTTACCTGGTTTAATTTTGGAAGTACAAGAAGGAAAGTTAAATATAGTAGCTTCAAAAATTGAATTAAATACCAAAGAAGCTATTGTAATTGAAAAGCCCAAGCGAGGAAAAAAAATAACAAAAGAAGAATTTAAACAAATTACTAAAGAAGCTGCATCTAGTATATTTTGGAAAAACTAAAATGGTTTTTAAAACTGTAAAAATTGAATTAAATGAATATTAAAAAATGTACTACTATTTTAATATATTTTATCATTGGTATTTATATTACAAACGCCCAATCCATTACCCTAAAAGGCAGTGTTAAAGACAGTTTACAAAACGCATTAAGTTATGCAAACATACTAGCAAAACCAGCAGATGTTACTAAAAACCTACAATTTGCAATAACTGACGATGATGGGTTGTACAAATTAGAACTTACAAAAAATGACACCTATACTATTTCAGTAAGTTATATGGGCTATAAAACAGCTAGTTTTAAATTTATAGCTACAGAAAATTCTCAAAAAAACATTGTTTTAAAAGATGCACCAAACCAATTGCAAGAGGTAATTATTGAAATGCCTGTAACGGTAAAAGAAGATACCATAACCTACAATACCAAAAAATTTGTAACTGGTGAAGAACGCAAGCTAAAAAATGTACTTAAAAAATTACCAGGTGTTGAGGTTGATAAAAATGGTAGTGTTACCGTACAAGGTAAAAAGGTTACTAAAATGTTGGTAGAAGGGAAGAAGTTTTTTGGTGGTAGTTCTAAATTAGCCGTTGAAAATATCCCTGCCAATGCGGTTGATAAAATACAAGTAATAGATAATTACAACGAAATTGCTTTTTTAAAAAACGTATCAGACACCAATGAAATGGCCATGAATATTCAACTAAAAGAAGATAAAAAACAATTTGCTTTTGGTGATATTGAAGCAGGTAAAGGAAATCAAGATTTTTACCGTACACATAGCAACTTATTTTATTACAGCCCCAAAACCAATGTGAATTTTATAGGAAACCTAAACAATACGGGTGAAAAAACATTTACGTTTAAAGATTATATGAGTTTTCAAGGCGGTATAAGTGCTATTTTAAAAGGCGATGGTGCTATTTATAATATTTCTAGAAGTGATTTTGCAAATTTTATGGAAACACAAGATTTGGTAAACAGCACCAATAAGTTTGGAGCTTTAAATATTACCAAAGTTGTAAATACTAAACTAGATATTTCTGGTTATGCCATTTTTTCACACACTAATAATAAAGCATTGGTTGAGTCTGTAAACCAATACGAAGCTTTTACAGAAGAAAAAGAGAATACATCTAGTACTAGAAATATTTTAGGAATTGGAAAATTTAATTTGGAGTATGCTCCAACACCTAATGAGCAATGGTATGTTAAAACACAGTTAAAAAAAACCGATAACTTAAATGAGAGTGGTATTATTTCTAAAATTAATGAAACAAATAATGTTATTAATGAAATAAACAGTGGTATTGCAACCTATATAAATCAAAATATAGAATGGCATAAAAAGCTATCAAACAATCATACATTCTCAGTAGCTGCTGATGTTACTTTTGATCAAAACAACCCAACTACACTTTGGGAAACAAACAATCCAATTTTACAAGGTTTAATCCCTGTTGAAACAACTGAAAATTATGTGTTAAACCAGCTAAAAGAAACCAAGAGCACCACAATTAACTCAATTTTTAAACATTATTGGGTGCTCAATAATTTCAATCATATATACACTACTGTTGGAAATAAATATAGCAACGAATCTTTTTTTACCAATGATAGTCAGCAATTAGAAAATGGAATTGAGAATAATTTTTCTGCATCGGGTTTTGGAAACGATTTAGAATATAGGTTAAACGATTTTTTTGTGGGTGTACACTACAAATTTAAAACAGGAATTTTTGAGTTGAAGCAAGGAGCTTTTTTACACAATTATAACTGGAATTTAAATCAAGAAACTTCTATAAAAAATAATAAAATAGTAGTGCTACCAGATTTTTCAGCAACCATTAAGTTTAGTAATTCAAAAAAGTTAAAACTAAACTATCAGCTAAAAAGTAGCTTCTCAAATGCTTCTAAATTAGCAAACAGGTTTTATTTACAATCGTATAACTCAGTTTTTAAAGGAAATGCAACTTTAGAAAATCAATTGTATCATACTGCAAGGCTGTATTATAATAGATTTAGTTTATACCGCGGTATCATGTTATTTGGAGGTGTAAATTATACAAAAAAAGTAACAGGAATTCAAAATGCCGTGCAATTTGAAAATGCTAATTATTTTATTTCTCCAATACTTGTAGATAATCCAGAAGAACGTTGGAATGTTAACTTAGATCTAAGTAAAAAAATAAAAAAGTTTAAATATGGTTTAGATACAAGCATTTCAACTTCAACCTATTTGCAAAATATAAATGAGGACTTTGTAACTAATAAAAGCAATACTTACAGTTATACACTGTCAGCTAAAACGTTGTTTGATAAATTCCCAACTATAGAAGCTGGTTTCAATCAAAGTATTGGTAAATATACATCAAGTAATCAAAAGTCAACATTTATTACCAACAAACCTTTTGTAACAATAGATTACGATTTTTTAAAGAATTTTATATTCTCTTTTGAGTATGAAAGTTATCACTATCAAAATAAAACCTTTAATGAAAAAAATACGTATCAATTAGCAAATGCAACACTTTCATATAAAAATGAAGAGAGCGCTTGGAGCTTTAAGTTAGATGCTCAAAATTTATTCGATATACAGTTTAAACAACAAAATAGTTTCTCTTTGTACCTAATTTCAGATGCTAAAACCTATGTGTTACCAAGAATGTTAATGTTCTCAATAGCATATAACTTATAAATATTTCAAATAATAATTAATTCTTAAAAATATTTTTATGAAAGTAACTACTATTATTAAAACGCTATTATTCTTAGGATTGGGTATTATTTTCATTTTTTTTGTTGTACGTACAATTCAATCTATCTTGTTATTTGAAGACATTCAGAACGAAATGACTTTAGAAAAGAAATTGGATATACCAATTGAAAAAAAAATGGGAGTTTATAATTTGAAACTTCAAAAAACGGACTCAATTCTTTTAGGTGAACAGGAAAATTTTATTCATTTTTGGGCAACTTGGTGTAAGCCTTGTATTGCAGAGTTTAAAACATTTGATAGTATTTTAGCACTAAAACGAAATATTAATGTCTATTTTATTACTGAAGAAAAAAGAGATGTAGTGTTGGATTTTATAAAAAATAGTAATTACAAAAATATACCTTTTTATACGGTAAATAAAGACTCAAATTTATTTAATATTAAGTATTATCCAACTACTTTTCATAATCTAAATCGGAATACTTACGAAAAAGTGATAGGGCAATCAGATTGGGCTCATGTTTTTGAACAATTAGATTAAAGATTTTTTACGTGAATTATTATCTCTCAACTTATATGGTTGGGAGATTTTTTATAAAAAAATGTTATCTTCTTATATCATTTCAGACACAAAAACCTACGTGTTGCCTAGAATGCTGATGTTCTCAATAGGGTATAACTTATAAATATTTCAATTAATAATTAATTCATAAGAATAGCACTATTGTTATTACATAAAGTTACAAATTACTATTACGTTGTTATAAATTGTAACTATTAGTTGTATTTGTATTTGTGTATAGAAACAATTATGGCACATTTGCATTATAATTAATAATAAATATAATAACCATGTGTGGAATAGTTTGTGCATTTGATTTAAAAGAAAAAAGTGAAGGATTAAGACCTCAATTATTAATGATGTCTAAAAAAATTCGTCATCGTGGTCCAGATTGGAGTGGTATATATGCCGATGAAAAAGCAATATTAGCTCATGAACGTTTGGCAATTGTAGATCCTGCATCAGGAAAACAACCTTTGTTTAGTGAAGACGGAAAATTGGTATTAGCAGCAAACGGCGAAATTTATAATCATAGAGCATTACGCAAACAATTTGAAGGAACGTATAATTTTCAAACAGAATCAGATTGTGAAGTAATTTTAGCGTTGTACAAAGAAAAAGGACCTGGATTTATTGATGAAATGAATGGTATTTTTGGATTTGCCTTATATGACGCTGAAAAGGATGAATATTTTATTGCACGCGACCATATGGGAATTATTCCGCTTTATATGGGTTGGGACGAGAATGGTACTTTTTATGTAGCTTCAGAATTGAAAGCGCTGGAAGGCGTGTGTACAAAAATTGAATTATTTCCTCCGGGACACTATTTACATAGCAAAGATGGTGAATTAACAAAATGGTATGCTAGAGATTGGATGGAATATGATGCTGTAAAAGAAAACCAAACAAGTATTGATGAAATTCATGATGCGTTAGAAGCTGCGGTGCATCGGCAATTAATGTCTGATGTTCCTTATGGAGTGTTACTTTCAGGAGGATTAGATTCTTCTGTAACTTCAGCCATTGCAAAAAAATATGCTGAAAAAAGAATCGAAAGTGACGATACACAAGCTGCTTGGTGGCCTCAGTTGCACTCGTTTTCAGTGGGTTTAGAAGGTTCTCCAGATTTGGCAGCAGCGCAATTAGTTGCAGATCATATTGGAACGGTACACCACGAAATTAAATTTACTATTCAAGAAGGATTGGATGCTATTAGAGATGTAATTTATAACCTTGAAACCTACGATATTACAACTATTAGAGCTTCAACGCCTATGTATTTAATGGCGCGTGTTATTAAGTCAATGGGAGTGAAGATGGTATTGTCTGGAGAAGGAGCCGATGAATTATTTGGTGGTTATTTATATTTTCATAAAGCACCAAACGATCAAGAATTTCACGAAGAAACAGTACGTAAATTAAGTAAATTACATATGTACGACTGTTTACGTGCTAACAAAAGTTTAGCCTCATGGGGAATTGAAGGTCGTGTACCATTTTTAGATAAAGAATTTATGGATGTAGCCATGCGTATCAATCCAAAAGATAAAATGATTAATGGAGAGCGTATGGAAAAATGGGTAGTGCGTAAGGCTTTTGAAAGTTACTTGCCAGAAAGTGTTGCTTGGAGACAAAAAGAGCAATTCTCAGATGGTGTTGGGTATAGTTGGATTGACACCTTAAAAGAAGTGGTAAACGAAAAAGTAACCGATGAGCAATTGGCAA
This sequence comes from Lutibacter sp., assembly GCF_013041805.1. Lineage (GTDB taxonomy): Bacteria > Bacteroidota > Bacteroidia > Flavobacteriales > Flavobacteriaceae > Lutibacter. The sequence continues at coordinate 8,124 of NZ_JABDRI010000097.1, read as the reverse complement.
ATGCCAAATACAAGTTTCCAATTCAAACGCCTACAAATAAAGAAGAGTTTTATTACCGTTCTATTTTTGCAGAACATTTCCCATCAGATACCGCAGCGTTAAGTGTGCCACAAGAAGCTTCTGTTGCTTGCAGTACCAAAATTGCCTTGGAATGGGATGCAGCATTTAAAAACATGAACGACCCATCGGGGAGAGCAGTAGCTAATGTTCATAGTGATGCTTACTAAAATAATTGTACGATTTAAATTTCAAAACTGTATTTTTGAAGCCGCTCTAGATAAAGAGCGGCTTTACTTTTTAAAATAAAAACATGCTATTAAAAGAAACCCGAGAAAAATTAATTCCTACACTAAAAACCTTTTTTGGTTTTGATAGTTTTCGAGAGCAGCAACAAGAAATTATAGAGTCGGTACTGTTAAAAAAGGATAACGTAGTTATTATGCCAACAGGAGGAGGGAAATCTATTTGTTTTCAATTACCCGCGTTGCTTTTTGAAGGAGTAACCTTAGTTATTTCCCCATTAATTGCTTTGATGAAAGATCAAGTAGATGGTTTAAATGCCAATGGAATTTCAGCAGATTTTTATAATAGCAGTCAAGAAAATTTTGAACAAGAAGAAGTATTTGAAAAAATATTTAAAAAGGAGTTAAAGTTGTTATATGTAGCGCCAGAAAGTTTGTCACTTTTACAGCATATCTTAACCGAAGAACATATTAGCTGCATTGCAATTGATGAAGCACATTGTATTTCATCTTGGGGGCATGACTTTCGTCCTTCTTATCAGCAATTAGGTTTTTTAAAAAATCAATTACCCAATACACCCATTATTGCATTAACTGCAACTGCTGATAAAGCCACAAGAAAAGATATAACCCAGCAATTAAACATACCGGAAGCAAGACAATTTGTAGCTTCTTTTGATAGGAAAAATATTGAGCTCGAAGTACGACCAGGAAATGATCGGTTTTCACAAATTTTAAAATTTATAAAATCGAAGCCCACTGAAGCAGGAATTATATATTGTTTAAGTAGAAAATCTACAGAGCAATTAGCATCAAAATTAAAACAAAACGGAATTAAAGCAGCTTCCTATCATGCAGGTTTAAATTTTGAAGAACGTACCAAAACTCAAGAAGATTTTATTTATGACAGGCTAACCGTAATTTGTGCAACAATTGCTTTTGGAATGGGAATCGATAAATCGAATGTTCGTTGGATAATTCACTATAATATGCCTAAAAATATTGAAGGCTATTATCAAGAAATTGGTCGTTGCGGAAGAGATGGACTAAAAGCAAATGCACTTTTATTTTATAGCTACTCAGATGTGATACAACTGCGAAAATTTGCTACAGGAGCAAGTAATGAAGACGTGCAAATTGCCAAACTTGAGCGAATGAAACAATTTTCAGAAGCAACTACGTGCCGAAGAAAAATATTGTTAAGTTATTTTGGGGAATTGTTGGCTGAGAACTGTGGAAACTGCGATGTATGTAAAAATCCGCCTCATTTTTTTGATGGAACCATTATTGCCCAAAAAGCACTTTCTGTAATTGCACGTTTAAAAGAGTCTGAAGCTATTGGTACGGTAATAGATGTGTTAAGAGGTGCGCAAAATGCAACTATTATTGACAAGCAATACCATACATTAAAATCACACGGAATAGGAAAAGATATTTCATGGAGAGATTGGCAACAATACATCATTCAATTAATCAATCAAGGTTATTGTGAAATTGCTTTTCATAAAAATAACGCATTACGATTGACCAGTTTTTCTAAAAAAGTATTGTTTGAAAATGAAGTAGTGAATTTAACAAGGCCTAAAGCATACGAAGAGCAAGTTCAAATTCAAAAGAAGGCTACAATTAAAATAACTAAGAAGCTTCAAAAAGATTCGTTATTTGAGCGATTGAGAAAATTACGTCAGGAAATTGCATTGGCGGAGAATATTCCAGCCTATTTGGTTTTTAGTGATGCTTCATTAAAGGAAATGGAACGAGCAAGACCCATGTGTGAATCAGATTTTTTAGATATTAGTGGTGTTGGACAGCGCAAACTTGAAGTATATGGAGAAGATTTTATTACTGAAATTGTGGCTTTTTCAAATGAAAAAATAGAGAAACGAAAAAAAAATGATACACATAAAATAACCTATCAATTATACAAAGAAGGTTTCACTATTGATGAAATTTCCGAAAAAAGAAATCTAAAACCAACCACTATATTTTCTCATTTAGCAAAATTATATACCGATGGAAAGGAAGTAGATATGTATAGTTTTGTAACTAAAGAGGAAGTAGAAAAAGTAAGAATTGCAAAAGATGAATTAGAAAGTCCACAAGCATTAAAACCATATTTCGAATATTTCAATGCTGAAATTGACTATTTTAAAATCAGATTAGCACTAACTATGATAGCTAAAGAGGGTTAATTTGTTAAACTTATCTAAAAAAGAAAGCTTGTGTAACTTACACCTCCCTATTAAAGTTTGAAATAAACTATTTTCGCATTCAATAAAAATAATTTGAGCGTTTAAATGAAGAGTACGAAAAGAAAAGAGAAGAAAAGTAAGTTGGCTTTAATACACCAGTATTATTTGTATACAGGGTTTTACTCGTTTCTTGGAAAAAGTTTAAAGAAAGCGTTACCTCCCATTCTTATTTTTATTGTCGCATTGTTTTTATTCAATGAATTTGTATATAATATTAATGATGGATTGCATTTAGTAACAACTACCTATGCAACTACCCATATTTTAGCAATTTTTTTCGTTTCAGAAACTTTTCTAGGTTTAATTCCGCCAGAAATATTTATCGCTTGGTCTAAAAAAACAAATGATCCAATAGTTAATTTAGCTTTATTGGCTAGTTTATCCTACGTTGGAGGTGTAGCCTCATATTTTATTGGGAAATCTATTTTAAAAATGGAAAAAGTGAAATTGTATTTTGAAACTAAAATGTCAAAATACTTAAAAAATACAAGTAAATGGGGAGGTTTTTTAATCGCTGTAGGTGCGTTACTTCCAATCCCATTTTCAATAACTTGTTTAGCTGGTGGAATGATAAAATACCCTTTAAGAGGTGTTTTATTATTTGGTGCTTTACGATTTGTAAGATTTGCAGTTTATGGTGCTGCTATTTTTAAAATGGTTGGTTAAGGAAAAGCAACTTACATTCCTATTCTTTTTACCATTGGATTATTTTCAACTATATTTGATAATACAATATGAGTCCTAGTTTCACCATAGGTAATTAGTTGATCTATAAATTTTTCTAAATGTTTTTGATTGTTTAAAACAACTTCCATAACAATATTTTCATTTCCTGTGATTCTATAACAATTTACCACTTCATTAAACGAAGTTACTTTTTCAATAAATGGTTTTAATCGCCCCATAAATGCTCTTAATGTAATAATAGCTTTTAATTGATGTCCAGTTTCAAAATGAGAAACTTTCGCATGATAGCCTTCAATAATACCAGCATCTTCAAGTTTACGAATACGTTCCGCAACTGCTGGTGAAGTAATTCCTACTTGTTTGGCAATATCAGTATTTGATTGTCTAGCGTTATGTTGTAAACAACTTAAAATTTTCCAGTTGACCGTATCTATTTTCATTATTAAAGATTTAAACCTTAAATATATTAAATAATAAATGAAATTAACACTTTTGCTTTAATTAATGTATGTAATATGATGAATTACAAAGTAAATTTGTGTACATCCATTTATAAAAATGTATAATTCATCAGAACAAAATATAAATCAGTTAATTATCTATAAAAAATCGTTAGATATTTTTAAGTTATCTCGTGAAGTTGCTTCCTATATTACAGATGATAAGGATATGATTTCGATGTATAGATCTGGTAATAAATCTGATAATTATGCAGATAATTTAGTGATGAATGCTTTTAGATTGGTTCCAAAAATAGTTGAAGTTGAAACTCAAAATAGTAAAAGGTTAAAGCTGAAATCGGCAAAATCACTCAAGTATTTTATAGATCGAATTTACCATGATTGTATGACGCTAGAGAATACAAAAATTCAGGGAAAAGATTTTGTTCATTTATTAAGACGTGAGTTAAAACATCTCCGTAAAATTCATAAAGTTTACGTAAATTCTTTATTGTAATTTATTTTAATCATTTCTAAATTAGTTGTCTCTTTTGTTACAATAGGTAAGTTTTATACATCTTATTCTCATTAAGATAAAATTTAATTGCTATTTTTAAAGTTCTATTCTTCAAATCAACTAAATATGAAACAAACAAAACACTTTTTTACTGCAATAATTAGTAGTTTAATTATGGTAGTATCAGCTTCTGCACAAGATTATTATTTTAAAGACAAAGCACCATTTGATGCTTCAATTCCTTCACCTGAAGCTTTTTTAGGATATGCTATTGGTGAACGTCATACACGACACGATCAAATAGTGGCCTATTTAACCAAGCTTTCTGAATTATCAGAGAAAGCTTCCATTGAAATTTATGGTGAAACACATGAGTTTAGAAAATTAGTGATGCTAAGCATCTCTTCAAAAGAGAATTTAGCCAATCTAGATAATTTAAAGAAACAGCATTTAGCCTTTACAAACCCAAATGAATCTCCAACAAATTATGGTGATTTGCCTATTTTCGTTCAATTGGGATATGGTGTACATGGGAACGAACCTTCAAGTGCTGAAGCAGCCATGCTCATGGCTTATACGTTAGTTGCTTCTAATAGTGAAGAGGTATTAAATTACCTTAACAATGCAGTTGTTTTTGTTGATCCAGCTATTAATCCTGACGGCCGCGATCGTCATACGCAATGGGCAAATCAGTTTAGAGCAAGCCCATTGGTCTCAGATAATTTAGATGCAGAGCATAATGAAGGGTGGCCAAGAGGAAGAACCAATCATTTTTGGTTTGATTTAAATAGAGATTGGTTGTTAGCAATCAATCCAGAAAGTAGAGGAAAACTAAACTGGTATCACGAGTGGTATCCAAATGTAGTAACCGATTTTCATGAAATGGGAACAAATAGTTCGTACTTTTTTGAACCTATGAAACCAATTGGTTCTAAAGATCCAATTATGCCGAAGGAAAATTATGAAGATTTAAACGATTTATTTGCCAACTATTTTCAAAAGACAATGGATGATATAGGTTCTTTATATTTTACCAAAGAAGCTTTTGACGGAACCTATCCTGGCTATGGGTCTTCGTATCCAGATTTGCAAGGTGGTTTAGCATTGTTGTTTGAGCAAGCAAGTTCTAGAGGTCATCTTCAGGATACAGATTATGGTACTATTACTTTTCCATTTACTATTAGAAATCAGTATTTAAATAGTGTTGCAACCTTAAAAGCTGCGGTTGAAAATAAAAGCGTGTTACGAAAATATCAACAAGATTTCTTTAAATCAGCTGTGCAGCCTCCAACTAAAAATAGCGTAGTTGCTTATGAATTTGGAGATGCTTTTGATAAGAATAGAACCAAAGCATTTATTGATAAGTTGTTAATTCATAAAATTAAGGTGTATAAAAAGGACGATAAATTTATTGTACCCGTAAAGCAACCTCAAAAAAGAATGGTTCAAACGATGTTTGAAACTTATAATAAATATAGAGATAGTGTATTTTATGATGCATCAGCTTGGAGTGTTGCTAATTTTTATAATATGAGTTACAGAGGTTTGAAAACTTCAAATCTAGGAGAGGAAATTACATCAACAAGTGAATTGGTGAATGTTAGTAAAGTGAAACAAACAAATTATGCCTATATCGTTGATTGGGATGACTATAATGCGCCTGCTGCGTTGTATTATCTACAATCTAAAGGTGTAAAAGCATCTTCTACTTTTAAACCATTTTCAATAAGTACTTCTGAAGGAATTAAAAATTTTAATTATGGAAGTTTAATGATTCCAGTGAGTAAGCAGTCCAAATCAAGTGATGAAGTTTATAAGATAGTTAAAGAAGCACAAGAAAAATTTGAGGTTCCAGTATACGCTGTACAAACAGGATTTAGCACAAAAGGAATTGATTTAGGAAGTAATAATATAAAAGCTTTAAAGAAACCAAAAGCATTGTTATTAATTGGTGATGGTGTCAACTCTTTAGAAGCTGGTGAAGTTTGGCATTTATTAGATACCAGAGTACATATGCCTATCACTAAGTTACAAATGAGAAATTTTAGAAATGCGAACCTTGATAAATATAACAGCTTGGTAATGGTGTCTGGAGGTTATAGCCAGTTAGATTCTGTTCAATTAGAAAAAATAAAACAATGGGTGACTAAAGGAAATACGTTAATTACGATTGCAAACGCTTCAAAATGGGCAATTAGCAAAAAATTAGTAAAAGAAACGCTTACTAAAAAACCAAAAGAAGAGAAAGAAGTGAGTATTGAAAGAAGCTCTTATGTTTACGCATCTGAAGAGATAGGAAGAGAAGGTTTAGGAGGTATCATAGTTGAAGTTGATTTAGATGTTACGCATCCGCTAGGATTTGGGTATCATTCATCAAAATTACCGGTGTATAAAAACAATAGTGTGTTTTTAGCACCAAGTAAAAATGCGTATTCAACAGTAGCTAAATACACTAAAAACCCGCTTATAGATGGGTATATTTCTGATCAAAACATGAATGTATTTTTAAAACCGTCAGCTTCATTAATTGTGAGTCCTGTAGGAAGTGGTAGAGTAGTGATGTTTGCTGATAACCCTAATTTTAGAGGTTCTTGGTATGGTACCAACCGTTTATTTTTAAATGCGTTATTCTTAGGAAAACATATCAATGTTCCGAAGGCTAGAAATTAAAATAGTATTGAGATAAAAAGAGGCTGTTAAAAAAAATATTTTTTAAACAGCCTCTTTTTATACGAATTGACTTACATATTTCGTCTATATTGCCCACCTACCTCAAACAATGCTTCCGTAATTTGACCAATGGAACATACTTTACAAGCCTCCATTAATTGTTCAAAAATATTCTCGTTATTGATAGATTTTTGTTTTAATAATTCAACTTGTACTGCTACTTGTTTTGTATTTCCTTTATTCAAATTTTGAACTACCGTTATTTGATATTGCTTTTCTTCTTCCGTAGCTCTAATAACTTCTTGTGGTAAAATAGTTGGTGAACCTTTACTACTTAAAAAAGTATTGACACCAATAATTGGAAATTCACCTGTATGTTTTAAGGTTTCATAATACAAGCTTTCCTCTTGAATTTTACTGCGTTGGTACATGGTTTCCATAGCTCCTAAAACTCCACCACGTTCCGTAATTCTATCAAATTCTACATAAATTGCTTCTTCAACCAAATCGGTCAATTCCTCAATAATAAACGACCCCTGAATTGGATTTTCATTTTGAGTTAAGCCCAGTTCTTTATTAATAATTAACTGAATTGCCATGGCTCTACGAACGCTTTCTTCAGTTGGAGTTGTAATGGCTTCGTCATAGGCATTAGTGTGCAAGCTATTGCAATTATCGTAAATAGCATACAATGCTTGTAATGTGGTTCGAATATCATTGAAATCAATTTCCTGAGCGTGTAAGCTTCTTCCTGAAGTTTGAATATGGTACTTCAACATTTGGGCTCTAGAATTTGCTCCATACTTATTTTTCATTGCTTTTGCCCAAATTTTTCGGGCAACTCTTCCAATTACAGCATATTCAGGATCTACTCCATTAGAAAAGAAGAACGATAGGTTTGGTCCAAACTTGTTAATATCCATTCCTCTAGATAAATAATATTCAACATAGGTAAAACCATTTGCTAATGTAAATGCCAATTGTGAAATTGGATTTGCTCCTGCTTCTGCAATATGATACCCAGAAATAGAAACTGAGTAGAAATTACGAACATTATTTGTAATAAAGTATTCTTGCACATCACCCATTAAACGCAGGGCAAATTCAGTAGAAAAAATACATGTATTTTGAGCTTGATCTTCTTTTAAAATATCTGCTTGTACCGTTCCTCTAACTTTAGCAATGGTAGTTGCTTTAATTTTTTCTTCAATTTCTTTCTCTAATTGATGTTCAATAATATATTTTTCACATTCCTGATCAATTGCAGCATTCATAAAATAACCAAGCATCATGGGTGCAGGGCCATTAATGGTCAT
>NZ_JABDRI010000088.1 GCF_013041805.1 Lutibacter sp. | reverse complement strand
TTTAAATCTTTTACAACACGATTATAATCAATTATTTGTAATTGAGTATCCGGAAAATGAACTGCCATAAAATAGTTATAAGGCTCGTTTCCAGTATGGTTTGGATTTTTTTTACGAAACTCTTCACTCATTCCTGCAGCTGCAGCTGTTCTATGATGTCCATCTGCAACATATGTAAATGGAACTTTATCTTTAAAAAGTTCTTCTAATTTTTTATTTGTATTACCGTCTTTTATTACCCAAAAATGATGACCAAATCCATCTTCAGCGGTAAAGTCGTATTCTGCAACGTTATTAGATACAATTTCTGAAACGATAGCATCAATTTCTGGAACTGCTCTATATGTAAAAAATACAGGTTCAATATTTGCTTCTAAAATTCTCGAGAGAACTTTACGGTCTTCTTCCTTATCTGGTCGTGTTAATTCATGTTTTTTGATAACTCCATCTATATAATCTTGGCATGAAGCCGCACCAACAATACCGTATTGCGTTTTACCATTCATGGTTTGTGCATAAATGTAATAACTAGCTTCCGTATCTTGAACTAAGAATTTTTTATGCTGAAAATTTTCAAAATTTGATTTAGCATGCAAATACACTTCCTCGGAATGAGAATCTATTCCATTCTCAAACTCGATTTCTGCACGGGTAATTCGTAACAATGAAGCTTCTTTTCCTTCAGCCATTTCAAAAGCCTCCTCAGAGTTCATTACATCATATGGTAAACAAGCAACTTCTTCAATAATTTCTTTTGGAGGTCGAAGTCCTTTAAAGGGTTTAATTATAGCCATTAGTTTTATATTTGGGAATTAAGTTTGTTGATTTATTTTAGAATTTCAATAATTTGTTGTGCGAGTTCTGTTCCAATTCTATCTTGCGCTTCACCCGTTGCAGCTCCGATATGTGGAGTTAAGGAAAGGCTTGGATTCATTAATAATTGGATTTCAGGAGTAGGTTCATTTTCAAAAACATCTAATGCACCACCTAAAATTTGCCCTTCTTCAATTGCTTTAACTAAGGCAACTTCATCAATAACACCTCCACGAGCAGCATTAACAATAATAGCACTATTTTTCATAAGTTTAAACTCATTTGTTGAAATAATGTATTCATTTTGAGCAGGCACGTGTAAAGAGATAAAATCAGATTCTTTTAAAACTTCCTCTTTGCTTATTGTATTAATATTAAAGAAAAGAGCTTGATGGTCGAAAAATTCTAATTCTAAATTTACAGCATCAATAAACGGGTCATAAGCAATTACCTTCATTCCAAGGCCTAAAGCAACTTTTGCTGTAGCTTGACCAATTCTTCCAAAGCCAATTAAACCAAGAGTTTTTCCCTTTAATTCAATACCTTTTGCGTATGATTTTTTATACTGTTTAAATTTTGTATCTCCTTCTAATGGCATGTTTCTGTTAGAATCATGTAAAAAACGAGCCAAACCAAATAAATGAGCAAATACAAGCTCAGCTACTGAATGTGAAGAAGCCGCAGGCGTATTTATAACATGCATTCCTTTTTCTTTTGCATATTCAACATCTATATTATCCATACCAACACCGCCACGACCAATAATTTGTAATGAATCACAATTGTCAATAATATCTTTTCTAACTTTAGTAGCACTTCTTACTAGGAGCACTGAAATTTCATTATCATTGATATAATTCACCAATTGATCTTGAGCAACTGTAGTTAAATCTACTTCAAAACCTGCATTTTTAAGTGCTGTTACACCACTCGCTGCTATTCCGTCATTTGCTAATACTTTCATTCTAAATTTATTTTTTATGATAATTTTTTTTCTAATTGTTGCATTGCATCCACTAATACTTGTATGCTTTCAATTGGCATTGCATTATAAATACTTGCTCTATATCCACCTACAGATCGGTGACCTTTAATTCCGCTAATTCCAGCATCATTCCAAATGGCATCAAATACTTCTTTGTCAGCTTCATTGGTTAGGTTAAAAGTTACATTCATAAGAGAACGATCTTCTTTTTCTGCAAATCCTTTAAAATGAGGATTTCTATCAATTTCTGCATACAATAAAGCAGCTTTTTGTTCATTTATTTTTTCAATAGCAGGAATTCCACCTAAATTTTTAAGCCATTCAAGTGTTAACATAGACACATATACTGGAAATACAGGAGGTGTGTTAAACATGCTGTCTTTACTAATATGAACTTGATAATCTAACATTGAAGGAATAGCTCTACCGGTTTTTCCTAATACTTCATCTTTAACAATTACCAATGTAGTTCCTGCCGGACCCATATTTTTTTGAGCACCCGCATAAATTAAATCAAATTTACTTACATCAATTTGTTTAGAAAAAATATCAGAACTCATATCACAAACCAACAAAGAATCAGTTGTTGGGAATTGTTTAAATTGTGTTCCATAAATGGTGTTATTTGATGTGCAATGCACATAGTCAACACCTGATGGAATGGTATAATTTTTTGGAATGTAATTATATGTTTTGTCTTTCGATGACGCTATAACGTCTACATTTCCTAATAATTTTGCTTCTTTTACTGCTTTTGCACTCCAAGCTCCAGTATCTAAATAAGCTGCAGTTCCATCAACTTTTAATAAGTTGTATGCAGCCATTAAAAATTCTAAACTGGCTCCACCTTGTAAAAATAGTACGGAATAGCCTTGAGGAACTTGTAATAATTCTTTAACTAAATTACGAGCATTCTCCATCACTTCAACAAATTCTTTACTTCTGTGTGAAATTTCAATAAGTGATAAATTTATATTGTTAAAGTTTACAACAGCTTCTGAAGCTTTTTTTAAAACTTCTTGCGGTAAAATACACGGACCTGCACTAAAATTATGTTTTTTCATTTTTGTTTTAAACTATGAATTAAATTGTCTAGCAAATTTCGTAAAAAAGAATCAAAGCACGTCCTTATCTTGAAAAAATATGTTAGATATTTAACAAAAACGATATAGTGTCAATACCATCAGCATAGTCCCATAATTTTGGATGTTGAGTTTGTCCAAACTTTACAAAATCTGAATCATTTTTTGAACCTACAATACATTGAATTTTTTCCTTATCAATGTGCAATTGATTTGTTAAATTTTTATATGAATCGTAATATTCATAAAATAATGTTGCGATTGGTGAAGAATAACTTGTGTCTTCTTTTAACATAATAAATCCATTTTCTTGTAGTTTATATAAACTCATAAGATATACGGCTTTATTATAATCGTAATTATTTTCGTACTTTTTGTAGTTGATAATGTCTTTAAATTTATATAAAGCATTAAAAAGAGGCTCAAAATTATAATTTTTTGGAACGAATATTTTTGAAACACTTCTACAACCCAATCCAAAATATTGGAAAATGTCTTCACCTAAAGCTTCTAATTCTTCTTGAGTTTCATCACCAGTTAGAATAGCGACAGAGTTTCGGTTATTTCTGATAATTGTTGGGTATTTTCCAAAGTAATATTCAAAATACCTCACGGTGTTATTACTTCCTGTAGCAATAACAGCATCAAAATTAGATAAATTGTTATCTGTAAATTTAATTTTAGTTTTAAAATAAGGATTGTAATACTCTAAAAATTTAGCAACTAAAGGTAATAAGTGTTTATCATTTGAAGATTGTTTTGCAATAACACTATGACCTGAAATTAATACCGATAAAAAGTCGTGGAATCCCACTAAAGGGATATTTCCTGCCATAATTATTGCAACTGTTTTATCGTCTTTAATTTGATCAAAATTGTACTTTGAAGTCCATTTTTGAAGATTTTCTTTAGTTAATGCATTACTCCAACTTTCAAATGCTTTCAAAACATTTGATTTATTAAACCAACCATTAAATTCATGAGCTCTGTTAATTTGCATTTCAAAAGCATCAAAAAATAGATTATTGAATTCAGAATCATTCTTTTTTTCAATTTTAGTAGTGTTAAATTGTCTCAAAAACTCTCCAAGTGCTACAAATGCTTCAATCCGTTGGTCTAAATTCATTGTGATAATAATTTTATATTTGCAAAAATAATCTAAATAATAGTATGGCAATAAAAATAACAGATGAATGTATTAATTGTGGAGCTTGTGAGCCAGAATGCCCAAATAATGCAATATATGAAGCCGCTGAAAATTGGAAGTTTTCTGATGGTACTTCGCTTAGAGGTTCTGTACTATTGCCAAATGGTAAAAAGTTCAATGCTAATGAAGAACAAGAGCCATTAGACGATGAAATATATTTTATTGTAGCAGATAAATGTACTGAGTGTAAAGGGTTTCATGATGAGCCACAATGCGCAGCAGTTTGCCCAGTAGATTGTTGTGTGCCAGATGATGAGAACGAAGAAACGGATGAGCAGCTAGAAGCTAAAAAACTATTTTTACATAATGAATAATTGTTCAAATTACTTATATTAGCTTTTTTACTAACTAAAATAAATTAAAAATTATGATAAGGAATTTTGTTTTATTTCTAATAATTGGCGTAACATTTTCAAACTCTTTTGCACAAAGTAAAATTGTTGTAACATCAAATTTTCCAGATGCAAAAATATTTAAAATGGCTGGCACTACTAAAATTGAGCCTGCTTTAGGTATTGGATCTGTTGAGTTAAGATTGAGTAAAAAAGAAATGAATAGGATTGTTATTGAAAAAGAGGGGTTTGAACCTTTAATTCAAGAATATCCTAGAACAAGAAAATGGCCTAAAAACGTTCAGGTAACTCTTGAAAACAGAGTTGTTGAAATAAATGCTGAACCTTATGATGCTCAAATTTATATTGATGGGAATTATGTAGGAGTTAAAAATCATCAATTAATCGTGAAAAAAGATGAAAGTCCAACTTTAGAGATTAAAAAGAAAGGTTACAAGCCAGTAATTAAGACTTATTACAATTCAGATGGAAAGGATGTGCCTCCTTTAAGAGAGGTTTTGAAGTTGGAAGATAGAATAGTACAGGTAAAAGTGACACCAGCTGATACTGAAATATTTATTGACCAGAATCCGAGAGGGATTGGTTCAGCAGAAGTTATTATTCCTAAAAATCAATGCGTTTTGGTTCAAGCGAAAAAGGAGGGCTATGTGTTAGAAGAAAAAGTATTTTGTAATAAGGAAAATGATGTAGTTCCACCATTTAATTATAATTTTACTTTAAAAGATAGAATTGTAAAAATTGTAACAACGCCAAGTGATGCTGAAATTAAAGTTGACGGTAAAGTTGTTGGGCTTGGAGATTATGATCTAAAAGTTCCTGAAAATAATTGTGTAGAAGTTATAATAGCTAAAGAGAGTTATTTAACTGTTAAAAAAAATTACTGCAATTCTAAAGATTATCAAGAACCACCAATTAGAGATCATATGGAGTTAGTGGAAGATGAAGCATATAGAACATCAATTTCTACAGATTTAGCGAATGTGAATTTCACAATTGTAGTGAATCCCAAGATTGCTGAAGGAGATGCTTGGAAGTTGTTAAGTTCTATTGTTACTACAGAATTTGATGTGTTAGAAGTTATTGATAAAGATACTGGTTATATGAGAACAGCTTGGCAAGTTCAAAGCTTTAATGGTGAAAGCACAATTAGAACTAGAATTATTGTAAAGTTAGGAGATTCGAATCCTTTGAAATATGTGATGAAAATTAGTAGTGAAAGAGCGGATGGTGTTGTTAGTGTTAAAGAAGATCAAGATTTTGAAGAATGGAATAGGATTTTAAAGAAGTATAAAAATGTAATTGAAGAAGCACAGTCTAGATTATAAAGATTCTATAAAAATCCCAAAATTTATTTTTGGGATTTTTTATTTTTAAATTTGAGGTTCAAAAAGTTTTCTTCATATAAGTTGATAACTTCCATATTAATAATTAAAAAATTAGGAAGGTGTTAATAAATTCCTTCATACTTTTAGAAAAGTAATTATTAATTCTAAAAATTCCATAGCATCATGAATTTTGAGGTTTGCACAGATACTTTTGAAGGTGCCAAAATTTCCGCAAAATTGGGAGCCAAGCGAATAGAGTTATGCGCGGCATTATCGCTTGGTGGTTTAACGCCGAATTTTGGATTAATTAAACAATGTGCTAACAGATCTAACATAGAAGTTCATGCGATGATTCGCCATAGAGAAGGGAATTTTCATTATTCATTAGAAGATGTTGAAATAATGAAAATTGATATTGAACAAGCAAAAATAGCAGGTGCGCACGGTGTGGTTTTTGGAATTTTAAACGAGAAGAACGAAGTTTCACTTCTTAATCAAGAACTTGTTAATCTTGCAAAATCGTTCGATTTAGAAGTTACTTTTCATAGAGCTTTTGATTTTGTAGTTGATTATCAATCAGCAATTAGTAAGTTAATTGAGCTAAAGTTTGATAGATTGCTAACTTCAGGATTACAAGCTACAGCAGAAAAGGGCTTAGATGTTATATCTTATTTACAAGCTCATTATGGTAATCAAATTCAAATTATGGCAGGAAGTGGAGTTAACGCCTCAAATGCTCTAAAAATAGCTAGTTCAGGAATCAATAATTTGCATTTTACTGCTCGAAAAATAATTTCAAATGACTCTAAGTTTGATATGGGAAAACAACAAATTGTTGATGAAGAGAAAATCACTAATATTATAAATCAATTTAAATGAATCGTTTCATTATAAGTTTACTTATTGCAAGTGCTCTACTTTCTTGTTCAAGAATTGAGCCAGCACAATCTATACTCATAGATAGTAATTGGAAATTTTCCAAAGAAAATGATACTACCTATTACAAGGCAACGGTTCCGGGTGTTATCCATACTGATTTATTAGAAAATAATCGTATTGAAGATCCATTTTTGGAAACGAATGAATTAAAACTACAATGGATTGAAAATGAAAATTGGACCTATAAAACTAATTTCACTTTAACAAATAAGGAATTAAATCAAGAGCAAATTGAAATTGAATTTGAAGGCTTAGATACGTACGCAACTGTTTTCTTAAATGGCACGAAAATAATTGAAGCATCGAATATGTTTCGGACTTGGAAAGCAGATATTAAAAAGTTTTTAAATGAGGGAGAGAATATTTTGGAAGTAAATTTTGTTTCTCCAATCAATTATAATCGTGAAAAGGTTGAAAGCTATCCTTATAAATTGCCTTCTGGTAACGAAACGGTAGATGTAAAAGTGAGTGCGTTCACCCGTAAGGCCGCCTACCAATTTGGTTGGGATTGGGGGCCTCGTTTTGTAACTTCAGGAATTTGGAAAAATGTAAAAATTAATATGTGGAATACGGTACGGATAGATGATATTTTTGTTCAAACCGATTCAATTAATAATAGTAAAGCATTCATTTCTGTTCAAGTAGATATTGAGGGAAGTAAAACGAATGAAGTAAATTTAGAGTTAAAACTTAAAAAAGAAAATGGTGAAGAATTAATAAAATTAATTCCATTGGTTATAAAAAAAGGAAATCAAACCATTCAGCAAAAATTAGAAATTGAAAATCCAAATTTATGGTGGCCAAATGGTATGGGTTCACCGAACTTGTATGAATTGACTGTTGAATTGAAACACGACAATCAACTATTTGATATAAAACGGCAAAATTTTGGGATTAGAACCATTGAGTTAATTCAAGAAGAAGATAAAATAGGCACTTCATTCTATTTTAAAGTGAATGGAAAGCCAATATTTATGAAAGGAGCTAATTATATTCCTCAGGATGTTTTTTTGCCTAGAGTCACTAATAGATCTTATCAAAAAATTATTGAAAAAGTAGTGAAATCTAATATGAATATGTTGCGAGTTTGGGGTGGTGGTATTTATGAAAAAGATATATTTTATGAGTTGTGTGATAAAAACGGAATTTTAGTTTGGCAAGATTTTATGTTCGCCGGAAGTTTATATCCTTCCGATACAGAATTTTTAGAAAATATTAAGCAAGAAGTAATAGATAACGTAACCCGATTAAGAAAACACCCAAGTATTGCTTTATGGTGTGGAAATAATGAAATAGAAGTAGCTTGGAAAAATTGGGGTTGGCAGCAGCAATTTGGTTATACGAAAAAAGACTCCCTTGAAATTTGGAATTCCTATAAAAAAATATTTCAAGATTTAATTCCAAATACGTTGAAAGAGTTAGATTCAAAAGCAACGTATGTGCATACATCTCCGCTAAGCAATTGGGGGAATTCAGAAAATTTTAACCACAACAGTATGCATTATTGGGGAGTTTGGCATGGAAAAGAACCCTTCAAGAACTTTAAAAAAAACGTTGGAAGATTTATGGTTGAGTATGGTTTTCAATCTTTTCCATCTATGAAAACAATACAAACTTTTGCTTCAGATTCTAGTTTATCTTTAGATTCTAAAACAATGGTAAACCGCCAAAAAAGTTATATTGGTAATGGGTTGATTTCAAAACATATAAATAGTTGGTTTCAAACACCAGATTCATTTCAAGACTTTGTGATTAAAAGTCAGAAAACACAAACTATTGCTTTGCAAACAGCCATTCAAAGTCATAGACAACAATCACCACACTGTATGGGTACCTTATTTTGGCAACTGAACGATTGCTGGCCAGGACCGAGTTGGAGTATTATCGATTATTATGGACGTGAAAAAGATGCATTTAATACAGTAAAAGAGAACTTTAAGTCGGTAATTGCAGTTTTAAATAATAAAAAAAATGAGATTGAAATTATTTCAGATTTAACTATAGATTTTAATGGAATTATTCAAATTAAATTAAAGCAATCACCATTTTCGAAAATAATTTTTGAAAAGGAATTTTTTATACAGTCTAATTCGAAATTGGTAATTCCATTTCCTAAAACAAAAGCCCCAAAAACTGGAGCTTATGCCTTAAATATTATATTAAAAGACGGAAAAAATTATACCATCTATTCAGATGATGTTAGAATTATAAACTAACTATTTTTTCTGATTTATGAGTCTGTAAATTAATAAAGCTGCTCGTTGTGTAAGCTCTTTAAAATGAGTTAATTCTATGTATTCATTGGCAGTGTGAGCGCCTTTTCCCATAGTCCCAAGTCCGTCTAAACAATTCGCATAATTTGCTACAAATGAAATGTCACCTGCACCTCTCTTACTAGGATCGTAGGCTTCAACTTCTCCTTTTCCCATAGCTTTACTAATACCATCTAAAACTTTGAGAACTTCATAATTACCTGGTGTAGGTTTCATGGGAGGATATTTTAATTCAAAAGTAATAGTTGCTGAAGTTTGTGGTAAATTATCCGCAACAATTTCTTTCATTTTAACTACAGTATTTTGAAGTTGCTCATCCGTTAAACATCTTAAATCTCCAGATACAATTGTTGTTGGTGCTACAATATTTGTTTTTCCGGAGGCAGTTCCTTTTCCTTGAGCTTTATCAAAACTAGCTGCTGTTCCGCCAACAATAGTAGCAGCATTGAATGTTAAATTTTGTTCTGGTAATTCAGTATAAAATGTGTTGAGAATTCTTGCCGTTTCATAGATAGATCCTGCACCCACTTTTTCAGTAAATATACCTGAAGAATGTGCTTGAATCCCTTTAGTTTCTAATAACCAATTTCCAGAACTTCTTCTAGCAACAGTGGCATAATTAAGACCCGTGGCACCTTCATACCCTAATGCTATATCGCTGCGTTTAGCTGCATCAATTAAATCTTTTCTGCTAATACTAACTGGTAGTCCCACTTTTTCTTCATCTCCCGAAAAAGCAGCTATAATCTGCGTATTTTTTAAAACTCCAGTTTCATATAAAGCCTTTAAAGCATATAATATAATAATATTACCACCTTTCATATCTCCAATTCCAGGACCATAAAATTTAGTTCCATCTCTTTTTGCTTCTTGAAACGGGCTATCTTCTTCAAAAACAGTATCTAAATGTCCAATAAGAAGTAATTTTTTGCCTTTCACCTTTTTAGTTGAAAGTTCACAAAATAAATGTCCAGCTCTACCAATTTCATCTGGCATTGGAATCCAAGTATTCGTAAAACCTATTTTTTTAAATTCTTCAGAAAAAAGATCTCCTACTTTTTTTACACCTTCAAGATTCATCGTTCCGCTGTTTATATTAACAGCTTTTTCTAATAATAAAATGGCTTCTTCATTATTTTGTTCAACTTGGGTAAGTATTTTTTTCTCTATAGCGCTTAATTTTTGAGCAGTTGCACTAAAAGCGATAAATAGTGTCAATACTGTGAGATGTAGTTTTAGATTTTTCATAAAAAGAATTATTGTTTGGAAGTAAAACTAACTAAAAATATTGAGATTTTGTGATGCGGTTGTTACTTGTATGAATAATGACTATTCAATACTAATTTCATCTATAAAAATCCAAGAATCACCTCCAGCTCCTAAATGCCAGTCAGGACAAACGCCAAAGTTTTTTGCACTCATTTTTATATAACGAGCTTTTGTAGTTGTATTAAACCCAAATTCTTTAGTAAAAGAACCTTCTTGCTTAAGACTAAAGTCATTTTTAATTTGTTTCAATTTTGTAAAGTCTTTGCCATTAGAAGAAATGTAAAAATCTACGTATTCAGGAAACCAAATCCACGAACGATTGTCTTGTAAAAAACCAGCAGAAATAGTGGTAATTTGTTCAATTTTTCCTAAATCTACAATAGCTTCAACGTCTTGACCTTGGTACCCTTGCCAAAAACCAGTCCTAAAGTTATTACTTCCTTTCAATCTATCAATTAAAGCATTGTTACCTTCAGCTGCATATTGATTGGCGTATGTTGAATTCAATGTGATTGCTCTGCCTGGTTTTATTTTTAAAAATTCACTTTTTACTTGGTTGCTTTTTTTTCCATTTTTATCAATTGAAACCGCTGTAATAGTGGTGGTTTCAGTAATAGTTATTGGATTTTTATATGTTAACCAAGTTGGATTTTCCGTATTTCCTAAATAATAGCTGATTTCGCAATCGGTACAATTGTTTCCTAACGTAATTTCTAAGGATGTTGTAAATGTTTTCTTTTCTGCATTTACAAATGGTACCGGAACAATTAGATGTTCTGTAATTTCAGAAATAGGAATGTTATTATTTCCTACACCAAATTCTTTTGAAGGTGTTTTTCCCATTTCAAATACCAATTCACCATTTTTCATTAAGTCTTTATGAAGTAGATAGGATTTGGAATATTTTTCACCATTTAGAGAAGCAGATTGGATGTATTTGTTTTCATCGGACAAATTTTTTGCAATAATTTTAAATGAATTTCCATTTTCTAAATGATAAGTCACTTCATTAAAAGTAGGTGCTCCAATCACATAGTAATTTAAGCCAGGTGTAACTGAATAAAACCCAGATGCACTTAGTACAAACCAAGCACTCATTTGTCCACAATCTTCGTTACCTGATAACCCATCAGGAGCGTTCCAATATTGTTCATCCATAATTTGCTTTACACGCTCTTGAGTTTTCCAAGGTTTTCCAATAAAATTATACAAATAAGCCATATGATGACTTGGTTCGTTACCGTGTGCATATTGTCCAATTAAACCAGTAATATCGGCTTGATGCCGACCCGTAGTTTCTGAATTGGTAGTAAATAAGTCGTCTAAGCGTTGTTCGAAATTATCATTTCCACCAAATAATTGAATTAACCCTGAAATATCTTGTGGTGCGAATAAGGAATATTGCCAAGAATTGGCTTCCGTGTAATTAAAATTAACTTCAGAAGGGTCGAAGGGTTTAAACCAGCCACCGTTTAAGCGGGCTCTCATGAAGTTAGAAGTTGGGTCGAAACTATTCTTATAAGATTGAGCTCTTTGTATAAATTCAGTATACGTTTTGGTATCACCTTGAGCTTTTGCAAATTGTGCGATACACCAATCATCATAGGCATATTCAAGTGTTTTTGAAACAGATTCAGCTTCATCTCCAGCTCGTATGTATCCATATTTTTTATAAGATTCTAACCCAAAATGATTTAGATTTGCACCGTAAATCATTGCTTCTAACGCTTTTTTTGAATCAAAATCTTGTAAACCTTTATTGAAGGCATCTGTAATAACTGAAACGGAATGATAACCAATCATACATTCAGTTTCGTTACTACTTAATTCCCAAACAGGTAATCTTCCACCTTGCTCATAATGTCTTAAAAATGTATGTATGAATTCGTTGGTGCGTTTTTGTTCAATTATAGAATAGAGTGGGTGAGCAGCTCTAAACGTGTCCCATAATGAAAAAACGGTGTAGGTTGAATTGAGCGTGTCTTTATGAAATTTTTGATCCATACCTCTATAATTTCCGCTAACATCAGAAAATGTATTTGGAGCAATCATAGTATGGTATAACGCCGTATAAAAAACAGTTAATTTATCTTCGTAATTACTTTTAACATCAATTTTATTTAATGCTTTTTCCCATATGTTTTTGGCATTTTCTTTATAAAAATTAAAATCCCAACTTTCAGCTTCATTTTTTAAATTTTCTTTAGCCCCTTCAACGCTTACTGTTGAAATACCTACTTTAACAATAAGGTTTTTTGTGTCATTTTTAAATGATAATATTTTATAGATTTTATTGTTTTTAACTTCGTCCTTTATTTTTTCAATTTTAAAAGGTGCAGAAAACTCCATATAAAAAAATACGTGTTGATTAGTTGCCCAAGCTTCAGATTGTCTAAAACCGGATATAGAAGTATTTTCTTCGATAGTTATTTCTGAATTTAAAACTTTATCTCTATGATTTAAATCTAACAGTATTTTATGGCCTCTTTCTTTGTTAAAGGTATATTTATGAATTCCAACTCGGGTGGTTGCAGTAAGTTCAACATCCACTTCTGAATTATTTAAGTGAACTTTATAAAAACCAGGTTTTGCACTTTCATTCTCTTTTTTAAATGTAGATGGAATTAGTATTTGATTTTCAATATCATCGAGCGAAATCTTTTCTGAAGAATTAAAAGGCATTAACAATACATCACCATAATCTGAAATACCTGTGCCACTTAAATGTGTATGTGAAAACCCGTAAATAATAGAATCTGTGTTATGATAACCAGAACAGCCATCCCAACCAGTTAAACGTGTATCTGGACTTAATTGTACCATTCCAAAAGGTAAAGTTGCGCCAGGAAAAGTATGTCCGTGTCCACCAGTTCCAATAAATGGATTTACCAATTCATAAGCTGACTTTTTACTAAATTTTTCAGGAATTTCTTTCGTACAAGAACTAAAAATGATGACTGTAAAAATTAGAAAATAAAAAGAAGTTTTCATTTCAATTTAATTTTGAGTAAATGATTGAATGAATGAATTACTTTTTCTAGCAAAATAAAAAATATAGAAATAACATATCACCATTAAAAATAAAGCAGGTTTAAAATCAAATTGATCTGTAAAAAAACCATAAAGAGGAGGAATAATAGCACCTCCCACAATAGCTGTACATAAAATACCCGACGCTTGAGGTTTGTAATTTCCTAATCCACTCAAGGAAAGTGTAAAAATTGTTGGAAACATTATAGAGTTGAACAACCCAACCAATAAAATAGATATCATGGCAACTAAGCCATTTGTTAACATAGATATGGCTAATAAGGTGATTGCCATTGTTGCAAATATGGCAAGTACTTTTGAAGGCTCAATAATTTTGGTTAAATAAGCACCAATAAATCTTCCAACCATTGCTCCAGACCAATAAAATATAACAAATGCACCAACAATAGCCTTATTATCAACATTTATAAGATTTTGTTGAAGAATGCTTTCAGAAATAGTTGACATCCATTGCGTGCTTTTAATTATTTCAGCCATATTCATGTCTAAAAAATAATTCACTAAATAACTTCCAATGGTAACTTCAGCACCGACATATAAAAAAATACCAACAGCACCCATTTTTAAAACTTTATGCTTTAAAGCTTCACTATAACCGAAACCTTCTTTTTTCTTTAGAATATTGGGTAGTTTTATCAATGAAACAACAAACGCTAATAGTAACAACGAAATTGCTAAAACTAAAAATGGATTTTGAACCGCAGAAGCTTCGGCTATAAGATAGGCTTCTTTTGCAGTAGAGGATAAATTGTTAATGTCGTTGCTATTTTTAATTGAATCGCTTAATAAGAAAAGCGCTCCAAAAGCAGGAGCAATGGCAGTTCCTAAAGAATTAAAAGCTTGAGATAAATTTAACCTGCTTGAAGCTGTTTCTTCGGACCCTAAAACGGCTACATACGGATTTGCAGCTACTTGTAAAACTGTCATTCCACCGGCTAATACAAAATACCCTATTAAGAATAAATGAAATAACCTATAAGATGCAGCAGGATAGAATAACAAACATCCTATTCCCATAATTCCTAATCCCAATAAAATCCCCTTTTTGTAACCAATTTTTGATAAAATCCATCCTGATGGAATTGAAAGCAATCCGTAAGCCATAAAAAATGCAAATTGAACTAACCCAGCTTGAAAAAAAGTTAACTCAAATACTTCCCTTAGTCTGGGAATTAGTGAATCTACTAGGACAGTAATAAAACCCCACATAAAAAATAGAGAGGTTAAAATTGCAAATGCTTTGTTGTATTTTTTTGTTGCTTCCAAAAGATAAAATTTTTAAGATTTAAAGGTATAAAAAATTATGGCATAAGCGTCACGTTATAAATTGTAGAATTATGGATGAATTATAAATTTGATATGAAGTATTTTTTGCGTAAAATTGTTCCATGTTAGCCAATCTTAAAAGTACTTACAGAATTTTATTATTTATCACAGCAATAATTGTTTCTGTCGTTATGTATCTTTTAATTCCTTCCGAAACTTATCCAAAAGCTCCGTATGTAGCAGCGATGATTGCCCTTATGGCTTTTTTATGGGTAACAGAGCTTATTCCACTATCAGTTACATCATTAATTCCTATTGTATTTTTACCAGCTATTGGCGTTGGGAGTTTGAGTGAGATTACGTCTTATTATGCAAAACCAATAATATTTTTATTTCTAGGAGGTTTTTTACTTGCTATTGGAATTCAGCAAACGGGATTGCATAAGCGCATTGCTTTATTTTTATTAAAAAAAATTGGCGATAAGCCCCAATTTATAGTACTTGGTTTTATGCTTACAAGTGCTCTTTTAAGTATGTGGATTTCAAATACAGCAACCGTTATGGTTTTAATGCCTGTTGGGTTATCAGTAATTGAAGCGGCTAGGAATAATGGACTTTCAGGTAAAAAATTAGCTAATTTTGCTTTAGGTATTATGCTAGGATTAGCATATGCAGCAGATATTGGAGGAATGTCCACCTTAATAGGGACACCACCAAATTTAGTTTTTTTGGAAATGTATACTGAATTGTTTCCTACACTAGCTCCTGTAGATTTTGTAACCTGGATGATTATGGTTCTGCCAATTAGTATTTCATTTTTATTTTTTGGATGGCTTATTTTAACAAAAATTGTTTTTAAGTTACCTTCAAAACGTTTGTTAGGTGGTCATGAATTTATAGAGAAAGAATACCTTAAATTAGGTAAAATGTCACCTGATGAAAAAAGAGCTGGGCTTATTTTTTTAATTGCAATTGTGTTATGGTTAACAGGTTCAGATCTGTTGATTGGAGATAATTTTATGTTAACAGGTTGGCGTACTGCTTTAAATTTACCAGAGGTTAAAGATGCTTCAGTTGCAATTTTTACGGCATTATTATTATTTATTGTACCATCGTACAAAAAAAAACGAAAAGCAATTTTAAATTGGGAAGATACTAAAGAGTTACCTTGGGGAATTTTATTGTTATTTGGAGGTGGATTAGCATTGGCAGGTGGTTTTCAAATATCGGGATTAGGACAAATTGTGGGAAATGAATTTTCACAATGGAGTTTAACATCGACAAGTACCGCTGTTTTTTCAGTTTCATTTATCATGACATTCCTTACAGAAATTACGTCAAACACAGCAATTACAAATCTTATTTTACCAATAATCTCTGAAGTTTCAAAAGTGTTAGAAATTGATCCAAGACTTTTAATGATTCCAGCAACATTATCGGCAAGTTGTGCATTCATGATGCCTGTAGCTTCACCAACTCAAGCCATTGTATTTGGATCAGGTTATGTTTCTATGAAAAACATGATTAAAGGTGGTTTAATTTTCAATATTGTAGGAACTATTTTAGTTTCGGTTATTTTTTTAGTTTGGGGTACTTATATTTTAGGTATTTAAAACTATAAGCTCCAAACTAAATTACCCCAAAAACAAGTAATCTTATTTTGTTCGGTTCACAAATAAAAAACGGTATAAATTTTTAGGTTATTTAGCGCAATTTTATACCTAAATTTTAGAAAAATCATTTTTAGTATTTACAAAACTTAATACTATATTTGCAGCGCTAAAAATTTAAATTATGAAGGCAGGAATTGTAGGATTACCAAATGTTGGAAAATCAACGTTATTTAATTGTTTATCAAATGCAAAGGCGCAAAGTGCAAACTTTCCATTTTGTACTATTGAACCAAATATAGGCGTTGTTAACGTTCCAGATAGCAGAGTAGCTAAATTAGAAGAATTAGTAAAGCCAGAACGCGTACAAATGGCAACCGTTGATATTGTAGATATTGCAGGTTTGGTAAGAGGAGCTAGTAAAGGGGAAGGTTTAGGAAATCAGTTTTTAGCAAATATTAGAGAAACTGATGCGATTATACACGTGATTCGTTGTTTTGATAATGATAATATTATTCATGTTGATACGACCATTGATCCAATTAGAGATAAAGAAACAATTGATTTTGAGTTGCAGCTAAAAGATTTAGAAACGTTAGATAAAAAACTTGAGAAAGTTAAAAAAACGGCAAGAACGGGGAATAAAGAAGCTCAAAAAGAATTAGAAGTTTTAGTAAGAGCAAAAGAAGGATTAGAGGCTGCTATTTCAGTTAGAGCTATTAATTTTACAGCAAAGGAACGTGAAGAATATATAGCGCCCTTGCAATTAATAACTGATAAGCCGGTTTTATATGTGTGTAATGTTGATGAAGGTTCAGCTGTTCAGGGAAACGATTATGTAAAAGCATTAAAGGAAGCAGTAAAAAATGAAAATGCTGAAGTTATTATTTTAGCAGTGGCTACTGAAGCTGATATTACTGAGTTAGAAACTTTTGAAGAGCGTCAATTATTTTTAGAAGATTTGGGATTAGAAGAACCAGGAGCATCTGTTTTAATTAGGGCAGCATATAAATTATTAAAACAACAAACTTATTTTACTGCCGGAGTAAAAGAGGTTAGAGCTTGGACTATAAACATTGGTGATTCTGCTCCACAAGCGGCTGGCGTAATTCATACCGATTTTGAAAAAGGATTTATTAGAGCTGAAGTTATTGCTTACGACGATTTTGTAAGTTATGGTAGTGAAGCAAAAGTAAAAGAAGCTGGTAAAATGAGAGTGGAAGGAAAAGAATATATTGTGAAAGATGGTGATGTAATGCATTTTAGATTTAACGTATAAATAATTATCAATATAAAATTGTTCGCAAGTCTGTTAATATTTTTAGCAGACTTTTTTTTATATTTTAAGTCAAAATAGTACTTTAGCAACTCTTCAAGAAATTTATTAGAATTTAATGGCCGAACAAACAAAGTATACAGAGGATAATATCCGTTCACTCGATTGGAAAGAGCATATAAGAATGCGTCCTGGAATGTATATTGGTAAGTTAGGCGATGGTTCCTCACCCGATGATGGAATTTATATTCTAATAAAAGAAGTCCTAGACAACTCTATTGATGAGTATGTGATGGGAGCGGGCAAAACCATTGAGGTTTCTGTGAAAGACGAAACCGTAACAATTAGAGATTATGGTAGAGGAATACCATTAGGAAAAGTAGTTGACGTGGTCTCTAAAATGAATACTGGTGGAAAGTACGATTCAAAAGCTTTTAAAAAATCAGTTGGATTAAATGGTGTCGGTACCAAAGCGGTGAATGCACTTTCGTCATACTTTAAAGTTCAATCTATTAGAGACAATCAAACGGCATTTGCTGAATTTTCTGCAGGAAATATTACCCTAAATGAAAAACCTCAAGAATCATCTTTAAGAAAAGGAACAAAAGTCACCTTCGTTCCAGATAAAGAAATTTTCACCAAATTTAAATATCGAAACGAATACATTGTGAAAATGATTAAAAACTATGTGTATTTAAACACTGGTTTAACAATTGTTTTTAATGGAGAGAAATATCATTCTGAAAATGGTTTAAAAGATTTATTAGAAGAAAATATAGCTGATGAGTTTATGTTATTTCCAATCATTCATTTAAGAGGTGAAGATATTGAAGTAGCAATTACCTATAGTAAAGCTCAATATAGTGAAGAATATCATTCTTTTGTGAATGGACAGCATACCACTCAAGGTGGAACCCATCAAAATGCATTTAGAGAAGCTGTTGTAAAAACGATAAGAGATTATTTTGGTAAAAATTATGAAGCTTCTGATATTCGTAAATCGATTGTTTCTGCAATTAGTGTTAAAGTAATGGAGCCCGTTTTTGAGAGTCAAACTAAAACTAAACTGGGTTCTACAGAAATGGGAGGTGGTTTACCTACGGTAAGAACATTTATTTCAGATTTTGTAAAAACAAATTTAGATAATTATTTACATAAAAATCCTACCACCGCAGAAAGAATTCAGAAGAAAATTCTTCAGGCAGAAAAAGAGCGCCGAGACCTATCGGGTATTCGTAAATTAGCCCGTGAACGTGCTAAAAAAGCTAGTTTACACAATAAAAAGTTACGTGATTGCAGAGTTCATTTAAACGATTTAAAAAAAGATGATCGTTTAGAAAGTACTTTATTTATTACAGAAGGAGATTCAGCAAGCGGATCGATTACAAAATCGAGAAATGTGAATACGCAAGCAGTGTTTAGTTTACGTGGAAAGCCGTTGAATTCATACAATATGAATAAAAAAATTGTTTATGAAAATGAAGAGTTTAATTTATTACAGGCAGCGTTAAATATAGAAGATGGCCTTGAAAATTTGCGTTATAATAATATTGTAATTGCTACGGATGCCGATGTAGATGGAATGCATATTCGACTGTTATTAATTACATTCTTTTTACAGTTTTTCCCTGAATTAATTAAAGAAGGACATTTATATATTTTAGATACTCCGTTATTTAGAGTGCGTGATAAAAAACAAACTTTTTATTGTTATTCTGAAGACGAACGAAAAGATGCAATAAATAAATTAAAAGGAAAGCCAGAAATTACCCGATTTAAAGGTTTAGGGGAAATTTCACCTGATGAATTTGTTAATTTTATTGGAGATGATATACGTTTAGATCCGGTGATGTTAGATAAAGAAACCTCCATTGATAAATTATTGGAGTTTTATATGGGGAAAAATACCCCAGACAGACAAAAATTTATTATTGAAAATTTGAAAGTTGAATTAGATATTGTAGAAGAAGCGTAGCTATGCAAGAAGAGGA
Source organism: Lutibacter sp. (assembly GCF_013041805.1). GTDB lineage: Bacteria > Bacteroidota > Bacteroidia > Flavobacteriales > Flavobacteriaceae > Lutibacter. The sequence continues at coordinate 4,414 of NZ_JABDRI010000088.1, read as the reverse complement.
ATACAACGAAGAATACAGCGAAGAATTTGGAAACCAAGAGACCATTACCAAGGTAACAGGTATGTATAAAGATTGGTTTTTAGATTATGCTTCTTATGTTATATTAGAGCGTGCCGTTCCCGGTATTAGAGACGGTTTTAAACCAGTACAACGTAGAATTTTGCATTCAATGAAAGATTTGGATGATGGTCGATACAACAAAGTAGCAAATATTGTTGGTCACACTATGCAATATCATCCCCATGGAGATGCATCCATAGCAGATGCAATGGTGCAAATTGGACAAAAAGAATTGCTCATTGATATGCAAGGAAACTGGGGGAATATTTTAACTGGTGACCGTGCTGCAGCTTCTCGTTATATTGAAGCTCGTTTATCAAAATTTGCATTGGATGTTGTTTTTAATCCAAAAACTACGAATTGGCAAGCTTCCTATGATGGAAGAAGAAAAGAACCAATTGATTTACCGGTAAAATTCCCCATGTTGTTGGCGCAAGGTGCTGAAGGTATCGCGGTTGGACTTTCAACTAAAATATTACCACATAATTTTAAAGAATTAATAGATGCTTCAATTAAACATTTACGAGGGAGAAGCTTTACTTTAGTTCCTGATTTTTTAACTGGTGGAATTGCAGATGTATCAGCTTATAATGATGGAAAACGAGGAGGTAAAATTCGAATACGAGCAAAAATTTCTCAGCACGATAAAAGAACATTGGTAATTACCGAAATTCCTTTTGGAACTACCACTACAACGTTGATAGATTCTATTTTAAAGGCGAATGATAAGGGGAAAATTAAAATCAAGAAAATTGAAGACAATACTTCAGCCAATGTTGAAATTTTAGTTCACTTACCTTCAGGAATTTCACCAGATAAAACAATTGATGCTTTATATGCATTTACCAATTGTGAAAACTCGATTTCGCCATTATGTTGTGTTATTGAAAATAACAAACCAGTTTTTATTGGAGTTTCTGAAATTTTAAAACTCTCAACAGATCATACCCTTGAATTATTAAAGCAAGAATTAGAAATTCAATTAAACGAGTTAGAAGAACAATGGCATTTTGCTTCGTTAGAACGTATTTTTATTGAAAATAGAATTTACCGAGATATCGAAGAGGAAGAAACATGGTTAGGTGTAATTAAAGCAATTGATGAAGGTTTAAAACCTCACATTAAACATTTGAAACGTGCAATTACTGAAGAGGATATTGTTCGTTTAACAGAAATTAGAATTAAGAAAATATCAAAATTTGATATTGATAAAGCTAAGCAGTTTATTGAAAGTTTAGAAGATAAAATTGCAGCGGTAAAAAATCATTTGGAGAACTTAATAGATTTTGCAATTGATTATTTCAAAAATCTGAAAACAAAATACGGTAAAGGGAAGGAGCGTAAAACAGAAATTCGTTTGTTTGATGATATAGTCGCTACAAAAGTGGTGATGCGTAACACAAAATTGTATGTAAATAGAGAAGAAGGTTTTGTAGGAACTTCTTTAAAGCGTGATGAGTATGTTGATGACTGTGCAGATATTGACGATGTAATTGTGTTTAGAAAAGATGGGGTTATGATGATTACAAAGGTTGACGCTAAAACATTTGTTGGTAAAGACATTATTCATGTCGCTGTATTTAAAAAGAATGATAAGCGTACAGTTTACAATATGATGTATAGAGATGGAAGAAGTGGCCCAAGCTATATGAAACGCTTTAATGTTACCGGTGTAACTCGTGACAAAGAATATAACTTAACGGCAGGAAATAAAGCTTCGGTTGTACTTTATTTTACTGCAAATCCTAATGGTGAGGCTGAAGTAGTTACCATAAATCTTAGGGCTGTTGGAAGCATTAAAAAGCTGAAATGGGATATTGATTTTTCAGATTTAGCTATTAAAGGTAGAGGCTCTAAAGGAAATATTGTTTCAAAATATACTATCAAAAAAATTGATTTAAAGTCAGAAGGTGTATCTACCTTAAAACCTCGTAAAATTTGGTTTGATGAAGTGGTACAACGTTTAAATGTTGATGGTAGAGGTGATCTACTAGGTGAATTTAAAGGTGAGGATAGATTATTGATTATCAATCAAAAAGGAGTTGTAAAAACTATAAAACCTGAATTAACTACGCATTTTGATGCGGATATGATTGTGTTAGAAAAATGGATTCCAGAAAAACCAATTTCAGCCATTTATTTTGATGGAGAAAAAGAAAAATATTTTGTAAAACGCTTTATGATTGATAATCCGAATAAAGAAGAAATCTTTATTTCAGAACATCCAAAATCTCAACTAGAAATTGTAGCTACAGATTATCGACCTATGGCAGAAGTTATTTTTTCAAAACGAAGTTTAGAACCTATAGAAGTGAATTTTGAAGAGTTTATAGCCGTTAAAGGAATTAAAGCTCTTGGAAATCAATTAACTACCGATAAGATAAAACAGGTGAACATGTTAGAGCCGCTAACATATGAAGCTCCTATAATTAATGAAGTAGAAGTAAATGATGAAGAAATTATAGATGATGGCACTTTAGACTCTGAAGATAAAACGAAAGAGAGCGATAATGATGGCCAAACTGCTTTGTTTTAAAATTTAAGACTTCTTAGTTGGATTACTCCGTAAACCCTAGTACTGCACATTATACTCTTTTTTAAATTTAATGGTTTTAAAAATGTATTCTATTTAAAGAAGTATATCTACCATAGTATTACTATAAACAAATGTGCTTATTAATTAATCGTCACTACGTAGTACTACGTAAAAAATACGTAGTACTACGTATTTCGTAATAGAACCATAAGGTTTATTTTTGAGCAATATTATACGTTATAATTATTTATTAAAGTTTAAAAACTTAATGTAGACTTATTATAATTAAGGTTTATTGATGATAGATAATAATTTATGTGTAAATTTAGATAATTAACTAAACCATTTATGAAAAAAACTACCTTACTAATTATAGTAATTTCTTTTCTTGTTTTAAATGTAAATTCCCAAGAGCTAATGCGCTCTGCATTGGGTGTTTCAGGATCTTCAACAACACTAACAAACAATTCCAAAACATATGTTATACAGCAAAGCGTTGGTCAAGGCAGTGTTATTGGTAAATTTCAGTCCAATGGTATAATTGTAAGGCAAGGTTTTATTCAGCCTCCATCAATTTCAAGTAAAGTGATACTAGAAGAAACCAATCTAGAGGCCCTTATTTATCCTAATCCTGTAAATAATGAATTAAACATTTCCTTTAATGAGCTGGTAAAAGAGCCATTAACAATTCAAATTTTTGATATGCTAGGGAGAAATATCTTTACTAAAAACAGCGAAGCTGCACAAAAGCTAAGTATTGATGTTGGTTTTTTAGCAAGCGCACAATATATATTTCTTGTGAATACGGGTCAAAAACAATTTAAAGCTAACATAATTAAAAGATAAAACATGAAAAAAATTACATTACTATTTTTCCTTTTTTTAGGAATAAATTCCTTTGGACAACAGCTCTATATTGAAGCAGGTAAAACACTGTCTTCATTTGATTATAAAAATTCAAATGGTAGTAGACTAGATAATTTACAAGCTACCTCGCAAAGTTTTATGACAATGGGATATAGAAAGCAAATTCTAACAAAAAATTTATACGGGTCTGTAGGAACTAGCTACGCGGGTTATGGCGCCATAGGAAGTGATGATACAGTTGGGAATTTTTTTGAATGGAATATGAATTATTTAGAATTTAATGTAGGTTTAGATTATGAACTATTAACAATGAACAAATTTAAGTTTTATGTTAAAGGAACAGCATCTGCAGAATTTTTACTACAAGGAACACAGACGCTAAATAGTATGGTAATCGATTTAAAAAACAATGATGATTTTGATAAAACTCTTTTTGACTTTAGAGGAGGATTAGGAGTTTCACATAAGATTTCGGATGATTTATCATTTTATGTACAGTTTATGTATGGAAAAAGTTTAAAATTAAAAGATGGAACAGCGAATACGAATGACCAAGAAGAATTAAGAATAATTAGTAAAAACGTAAGCTTTGGTTTATTAATTAATTTATCAAATAAAAATTAAAATATAAAATATGAAAAGACTACTATTTATACTGGTATTATTTGTTACGCTAGGTTTATCAGCTCAAACTGATGGTTTGAGTTATCAGGCTGTTATCATTAATCCAAATGTACAGGAGCTACCAGGTTCAGATGTAACGGGTAATATTTATCCAAACAAGAGTTTATCAGTACGTTTTACGGTATCTGGTTCACAGGGAATAGAATTTCAAGAAGTACAAACAACCAGCACAGATGCTTATGGTATGATTAATTTGGTGATAGGTCAAGGATCTTCATCTGTAGGGTCATTTGGAGCTATTAATTGGGATGGTACACAAAAGGAATT
>NZ_JABDRI010000087.1 GCF_013041805.1 Lutibacter sp. | reverse complement strand
CGTAGCTTATTCTCGACAAATCGCTTGTAAGGATCACGAATATATTGTGGTAAATTCGCAAAAAATACAAATTGTGGAGTTGGTGTAGGCAATTGCATACAATATTTTATTTTCACAAATTTACCTTTATAGGCTGGTGGAGAATTGTGCTTTAAAATATCTAACATAGTTTCATTTAGCTTGCTGGTTGCAATTCTATTTTTTCTGCTTTCAAATACCTCAACAGCCGTTTCAATTGCTTTAAAAATACGTTGCTTTGTTAATGCACTTATAAATAAAATTGGAACATCGGTAAACGGAGCGATTTCTTTTCTAATTTTAGCTTCGAAATCGCGCATGGTATTTGTTTCTTTTTCAATTAAATCCCATTTATTTACTAATATAACAATCCCTTTTTTGTTTTTTTCTGCTAACCAAAAAATATTTTCATCTTGCCCTTCAAAACCTCTAGTAGCATCAATTACCACAATAGCAACATCGCAATATTCAATAGCTCTAACGGCTCTCATCACTGTATAAAATTCTAAATCTTCTTTTACCTTCGATTTTTTTCGTATTCCTGCAGTATCAACTAAGTTAAAATCAAAACCAAAACGATTGTATTTCGTATCAATAGAATCTCGTGTAGTACCCGCAATATCGGTTACTACAAATCTATCTTCACCAATTAAAGCGTTTATAAATGAAGATTTCCCGGCATTTGGACGACCAACAACCGCAAAACGAGGCAATATGCTTTCCTCTTCAATTTCATCTTCTAATTCTTCAGCTAAAGCATCTAACAATTCACCTGTTCCACTTCCATTAATTGATGAAATTGTATAATACTCTCCTAATCCAAGGCTATAAAACTCAACTGCATCAGCATCACGCATGGCGTTATCAACTTTATTAACAGCCATAAAGATTGGTTTTTTTACTTTCCGTAAAATATTAGCAACCTCTGTGTCCATTGGAGTTATACCTTCTTCAACATTTACTACAAATACAATAATATCAGCTTCATCAATTGCTAATTGAACTTGTTTTCTAATTTCACCTTCAAAAATATCTTCTGAGCCGATAGCATAACCACCCGTATCAATTAAAGAAAATTCTTTTCCATTCCAATCGCTCTTTCCATAATTTCTGTCTCGAGTTACTCCACTTACAGAATCTACAATAGCTTCTCTTCGTTGAATTAATCTATTAAATAACGTAGATTTCCCCACATTTGGCCTTCCTACTATCGCTACAATATTACTCATTAGGTATTTTTTAATTTTTTGCAAAAATACACATTTTAAATTTGAAATTACGCTAATTATTGGTTCTTAAATAGTTATTTAATAAAAAATAGTATATTTCAATTCTAAAAGAATGAATGCATGAGTGAACAAAAAAACAGTCCTATTTTTTTACGTCCAAGATTTAAAATGGATTTTAGTGAAAGTCAACAAGAATTATTGAAAAAATTTAAAGATAATTTGAATGTTGGTAATTGTAACTATTGCAGTCAAATAGTAGATGGACATATTACTATTGATGTACCTAAAGAAGATAATCATTTTTGGTCACCTCAATTATCTATTGAAATTGAACAAGAAAATGATGGAAAAACTATTGTGAAAGGTCTGTTTGGTCCAAAACCTCAAGTGTGGACATTATTTATGTTTGTGCATTTTGCTGCCGCATGTTCTTTTATTGGGTTTTGTGTAATGGCCTATGTGCAATGGACTTTAAAAAGTAATTATTCTTTTGCTTTAAGTATGGTTATTGGTTTGCCAATTTTATGGTTTGTGCTGTATTTTATAGGAACTCTTGGTAAAAAAAAGGGACATACGCAAATGGAAGAACTTCATAAATTTATGATGAAAACATTAGATAAGTAAATTGGAGTTTACTACTCGCTATATCCAAAACGTCTTAATTGACGCTTATCATTTCTCCCATTTTTGTTCACTTTAAAAGTATAACACATTGAACTAAATGAATAAAAAAAAGGCACCTTGGTATTTTCTTATATTGCTAATTTTAGCTGGAGAATCTGTATTTATTCTTCCTTTTGTTCTTTCTAGAGTATTTAGGCCAACAGTGCTTGAAGTATTCGGATTGGATAATTATCAATTAGGTTTGTGCTTTTCTGTATATGGTATTGTAGCGGTATTATCTTATCTTTTTGGAGGTCCCTTAGCTGATAAATTCCCACCTAGAAAACTAATTGCAGTAGCATTATGGATGACTGCTATTGGCGGATTTGTATATGCTACATTTCCAAGTTTTATTGTATTAAAAGTATTATATGGTTATTGGGGTTTTACCACTATATTTTTATTTTGGGCTCCTATGATTAAGGCAACAAGAGTTTGGGGTGGTTCAACTTCACAAGGAAAAGCATTTGGCTTTTTAGATGGTGGTCGCGGATTAGTAGGAGCGTTATTTGGAAGTCTAGGTGTTCTAATTTTCTCATTATTTATTGTTTCCGAAATTTCTAATATTAGTCTTACTGAAAGCAAAGCTGCATTCAAGCAAGTAATACTAGTTTCAACTTTTATAATTATTCTTGTTGGACTTTTAGTTTGGCGCTTTATGAAAATAGATAGCAATACAGAAAAAGATATTGTATTAGAAAAAATTGAAATATCCCAAATACGCACAGTGCTAAGTTTACCTTCAGTATGGTTATTAATGATTATTATTTTATGTGCATACGTAGGTTATAAAATTACGGATGTATTTTCGCTATATGCCCAAGATGTAATGATGTATGATCAAGTACAATCTGCTCAAGTTGGTACTTTTTTATTATTTATACGACCTATAGTTGGTGTTTTAATTGGGGTAATAGCAGACCGATCACAAATTACCTTTTGGTTGCTCATTAGCTTTATTATTACATTCTTTGGAGCACTATTATTTGCTACAGGAATAGTTTCAACGTCAGAAACCATGCTGTTTTTCATCTCAATATTAGTTATTGCAACTGGAGTATACGCTGCACGTTCTCTTTACTTTGCCGTAATGAAGAGCGGCAAAATTCCTTTAGTACTAACAGGAACAGCTGTTGGACTTATCTCTCTTATTGGCTATACACCTGATATATTTGCTGGGCCTGCTATGGGCTACCTTTTAGAAAATTCGCCAGGACTTGTTGGGCATCAACATGTTTTTTGGATGCTGACCTTATTTTCTTTTATAGGTGGAATTGCATCATTTTACTACTATCGATTATATAATAATAAATAAATTTAACATTTCGAATTTTTCATTTGAAACGTACTAAAAAGAGACGCTCTAACACGGAAAATCTAAACCTTCCCAATTAAGTTAAATTGTCTCTTTTATACGTTTCTATTTTTTTAAAATTTAATTATCCTTTTGATAGCCAGCAGGACGTTTTGATCTTATTGGAGCTTTTGGTTCTTTCATTAATTGAAATTCATTTTTTTGAAGTTGATCTAGTGCTTCTTTTACAGCTCGTTCCAGCTGTGGATCATTTCCTTGAATTACCAATTTTGGATGTTGAATCACTTCAATATCAGGAGCAACGCCTTCTCCTTCTACTGCCCAAGCTCCATCTACATCATAAAAACCTCCTCGAGGAGCTACCATTCTACCTCCATCAATAAAACGAGGAGTATCCCAAGTACCTACCAATCCTCCCCAAGTTCTGGTTCCTACCATAGTACCTACTTTTGCCATTTTAAACATATAAGGCAGCAGGTCTCCTCCAGAGCCAGCACGTTCGTTAATAATCATTACTTTTGGACCCCAAATACCCGCCATTGGAGTAGTCCAAGGTCTGTTATCATTTGCTCTACTATTAAAATATCCAAACAGTTTACGGTTCATAATATCAATCATATAGTCAGCAGCAGAACCACCTCCATTATTTCGTTCATCAATAATAACCCCCTTTTTATCTTGCTGTGAAAAATAGTAACGATTAAAGGACGTAAATCCACCATTTCCTGTATTTGGCACATAAACATAAGCTAATTTTCCGTTAGAAAGTATATCCACTTTTCTACGATTGCCTTCAACCCAATCAATATATCGAAGATTCTGTTCGCTGCTTACTGGTTTTATGAGTAGCTCTTTTGCGCCTTCTAAAGTAGGACTACTATTTACTGTAATCGTTATTTCACGTCCTGATGTTTGTTCTAATAATTGATACGGATTTATATTCTCTTTAAGTTCTATTCCATTAATAGCCAGCAAGTAATCACCTTCTTTCACATTCAATCCAGGTTGCCCAAGCGGAGCTTCAATGGAGGGGTTCCAGCGTTCTCCATTATAAATTTTTGTGATTTGGAATTTGTTTTTTGACATCCTCAAATCGACTCCTAGCAATCCAACAGGCACTCTATTTAACTCTGGCATATCTCCCCCAGAAACATAGGAGTGACCAACTGCAACTTCACCACTCATAATATCTACTACGTAATTTAAATCGGTTCTATGTCTTACATGGTCTATCCAAGGAGCATACCATTGATAAACATCATCCCAAGGAGCTCCGTGAACATTATCTACATAAAGAAAATCTCTCATATAACGCCAACCTTCTTTAAAAATCTGTTTATATTCTTCTTTTGGATTTATTTTAATTTTTAAATCTGTAGCAATCTTTCCTTTCTTAAAGTCAACTTTCCCTGAGGCTTCAACAATTGCCCATACACTTTTTTGATTGATGAGTACTGATTTTCTATCCTCTGAAACAACCATCGAATTTATACCATCAATAAAATCGGTTGCTTTATCTTTTTTGGTGTCAAAATCATGAATTTTTAAATCATCACTTGTATCTTCAACTACAAAAACATGACCATCTGGTGCTTTTTTAAGATCTACATAATTTCCTTCATCAAGATTCATAGCAATAGCTCTATCCCATAAACCCTCAGAATCAATAGTAGTAATTACAGTCTCAGTAGATTCATCTGACTTTTTCTTTTTGGATAAGTTGCTTTCCTTATTGTCTTCAAGAATACTTTCTTCATCTGTTTTTAAATGATTTGGTGCCTTATCTTTATTACTTAACACAATAGTATATAAACTTCTTGTTGTTTTAGAATCATAAGAGCTCATATCTAACCAACCAGATTCTAATCCGTAATTCGTACTTGCAAGGGTATATAAGTACTTTCCTGAAGTATCCCAAACTGGGCTAATAGCATCTGCTATTGGATCGGTAATTTGAATCGTTTGTTTTGTGTCAACATTATAAGCAAATATAGATTTAAAATGGCTATCATTCTGTTTAGAAAAAGCAATCCATTTACTATCTGGAGACCAAACAGGATTCATCGTTCTATTAGGATGTGCATACCTGTCTGTAGCAGCAATCACAGCCTTATTTGTAGCTAAATTTAACACCCAAATATTAAAGTCTGTATCGGTATATGCAATATAATTTCCATCTGGAGACCATTCTGGCCTGAAATAAAAGGTGTTATTTGGTATCACAATGGAAGTTTGATTCTGTCCGTTTTGATCTGCTATAACCATTTGATATTCTCCACTTTTATCAGAAAACCAAGCTATTTTATCTCCTTTAGATGACCAAACAGGGCTGCGGTCTGCAACACCCGATGAATTTGTTAAGTTTCGCCAAGTTCCATGCTCTTTTGGAACTGTCAATATTTCTCCACGATGTTCAAAAACTGCACGTTTTCCATTCGGGGAAATATTAGCATTTGTTAACTGACTACCTGTAACATTTTCCCACCTCGGGCGAGCAAAATTAAGATCGCTTTTAACCTGTATTTCCAATGGATAAGACTCTTTGGTTTTTGGATTTATTAGATGAAGTAATCCACCCTGCTCATAGACAATTTTTGAACTATCAGCATCTAAACTCTTTACATCAAATTTTTTATGAAAAGTAATTTGTTCTTCTGTTTTTGTATTCGGATTGAAAGCCCAAATATTACTTGTATAATCTCTTTCAGATAAGTAGTAAACAATTCCGTTCAACCAAATAGGATCAAGATGGCGTTCTTTGTCTAATTGAGGAGTTCTTATAAGTTCATTTGTAGCTAAATCAACAATCCAAATTGGCATTGCTTGCCCTCCTCTATAATTTCTCCATTCAGGATCCCAACCAGTAATTGGGGTATAGGCAATATGTTTTCCATCTGGTGCAATTTCTCCATATGCTGCTCTGGGAATCTCCAACGCTTCAGGTAATCCTCCTTCTACAGAAACTGTGAAAAATTTATTCGTTTCTGTAGGTCTTCCTTCTCTATTTGATCGAAAAAGTATCTTTCCCTCCGGAGTCCAACCTTGTACATAATCACCTGCAGAATGGTATGTTAAACGTTTAGGTTCACCTCCTTCTGAAGGAATTAAGTATACATCTACATTACCATCATATTGAGCAGTAAAAGCAATCCATTTCCCATCTATTGAAAAATGAGGATTAGTTTCATAACCAGCATCACTAGTTAAACGAGTGGCAATACCTCCTTTTATAGTAGCTTTCCAAAGGTCATTGGCATAAACAAAAACAACCTCTTCGTTATGCAAAGTAGGTTGCCTCAATAATTTGGTGCTTTGCGAAAATACGCTCACAAAACACAATGTAAATAAAGTAAAGAATAATTGTTTCATAATCAGTAAATTTTTTTCAATATACAAAATTGCTTTTATCAATTTTTTTAAAAAAATGATAAAATAATAATAGCCCAAAAAAATAAAAACCCTAACAAAACTCTAGAAGTGTAAAAATCTTTTAAACCAACACATCAAATTAGCTTCAATTTTATAAAAAAATTGTAAATCCACTAATTATTTATATCATATATCAATATAAAATTAGAGCTAAAAACCTATTTATGAAAACCTAATAATTTATTCGTTGTATCCAAAACGTCTTAATTGGCGTTTGTCATTTCTCCAATTTTTATTCACCTTCACATATAATTCTAAATGAATTTTTTTATCGAAAAACTTTTGTAAATCTTTACGAGCTTCCACACCAACGCGTTTTAAAGCAGCTCCCTTATGACCAATAACAATTCCTTTTTGGGTTTCACGCTCTACCATAATTACAGAACGGATTTTAATAATTTTTTCGCTTTCAAAAAACTCTTCAGTTTCTATCTCAACTGCATATGGTATTTCTTTTTTGTAGTGTAATAATATTTTTTCACGAATTGCTTCATTTACAAAAAAACGTTCAGGCTTATCCGTTAACTGATCTTTGGGATAAAAGGCAGGAGATTCTGGCAAAATTTCTAAAATTCTATTAAAAACGCCTTCAACATTAAAGTTCTCTAACGCAGAAATTAACATCACTTCAGCATTTGGTACTTTTTCTTTCCAATACAATAATTTTTCTTCAACTTCTTCTTGAGAAGATGTATCAATTTTATTGATTAATAAAAGAACTGGGATTTTAGCATGTTGAATTTTATTAAAAAACTGTTCGTCTTTCAACTCTTTTTCACCAATTTCAACCATATAAATAAGTACATCAGCATCTTCAAAAGCTGATTTTACAAAATCCATCATTGAAGCTTGTAATTCATAGGCTGGTTTTATAATACCAGGAGTATCTGAAAACAAAATTTGAAAATCATCACCATTCACAATTCCCAAAATTCTGTGACGTGTTGTTTGTGCTTTCGAAGTAATAATCGAGAGCCTTTCCCCAACAAATGCATTCATTAAGGTGGATTTTCCAACATTTGGATTTCCAATAATATTTACAAAACCTGCTTTATGCTTCATTTTCAGTATTTATGATCGCAAAGGTAATGAAAAGGTTGTTTTGTTAACTGTTTTTATAGAAAAGTTAAAGGTGTAAAGGTGTCATTTAAAATAATTTTGTCATTTACATTCATCCATTTATTTAAAATTGTGGCATAGATACTTCTAAAATCAACCGTATATTTTAAGTCACCATTTTCATCTAAATTTGACAAATCTGGACCATCATTGTAAATTCCTTTTTTCTGAAGATTCTCACCAATTATAAAAACATTGTTCGCTGTTCCGTGGTCTGTTCCGTTTGCTGCATTTTGCTTTACCCTTCTTCCAAATTCAGAAAAAGTTAAAATTAGAGTATCTCTAAAGGTATCGTTTTTCTTTAAATCTTTTATAAACGCATCTATAGATTCTGCATAAACAGTTAATAGACGATCTTGCCTTCCTTTTTGATTAAAATGCGTATCAAAACCACCTAAAGAAGTGTATAAAACTTTACAATCCACTCCAGAATTTATAAATTCAGCAGCCGTTTTTAATTGAGCTCCTAATGGGTTATCAGGATATTCTTGATTAGAAATATAGGTTTTAGTACTATTGTAAATGTATTTAGCAGAATTTTTTGCATCAATCATTGTTTTATACAAATAGCCTAAATTATGCTCACTTAAATGTTGCTCATTATGATGTTCCAAAACCTTTTTAAAATAAGGATCTTGTGTATTTCTATACAATTGTTTCGCATTTTTAACCGCCATTCCACTCAAGGATTTTCCTTTTAAAGCAAGCGATAAACTTTCATCAACTTCAATTGCATTGTAAGGATTTTTGCCAAAGCTATCCATATATCTCCCTAACCAACCCGAAGTTAAATATTCATCAGATTTACTTGCTGTGTGCCAAATATCTGTGGATCTAAAATGAGAACGATTGGGATTTGGATAACCAACATTATTAATAATTGTTAAATAACCTTGGTCGTATAAATTTTTTATTGGAGCCAAACTCGGGTGCAAGGCTAATTCGCTATTCAATTTTAAAACATCACTTTTAATTTGAATTATTGGTCGGTTTTTATAATAAATATCATTGCTATATGGAATTACTGTATTTAATCCATCGTTCCCTCCTGATAATTGAACAATAACCAATCTTTTATAACCCACTGATTTTAAATCTAGAGTATTAAATGCATTAACAAAACTTGGCACATAGAATAAAGTACTTGCAAGTGCCGTGTTCTTTATAAAATTTCTTCTTTTCATTTAATAAGTTTAACAAAGTTGATATTCTGGTAGCGACATTAATTGAATACAATAATCTTTTGGATTGTGTGAATCAATTTCTTTTAAAAGTTTACTTGCTTCTTTACTTGGTTTCACTTGAAATAAAATATCTTCAATTTGAAATGCATTTAATTTTGAAAAATTTTGTTGAAAGGTTGTCCAGTCTTGTTTTATTTTGATGTAACTTTTTCTGGATTTTTTACTTTTTAAATATTGCTCGTACGAATCTTCAAATTCTGAAATTCCGGCCAAAGAAATTACTGCATTAGTTAGTACAATTGAAGGTAATTTTAATCGAAGCATCAATGTATTGGTATCAATCCAATTTTGTCCACCTTCCCAACCAGCTACATTTATTGGATTTAGTAATTGTTGACCTAATATTTTTTGAAGATAAATTAATTGTTTCTTTTCTAAAAACTTAATGGGTACAGTTTTATTAATTCCGGCTAATAATTCAATAGGTGATTTTATTTTAGTCCCAATATTTTCTTCATTATAAAACCAATCTGACAGAAAGATATACTCCATTAAGTCTGCAATATTATAATTTGGATAAAACTGATGAACCATTTGATTTATATGATGCTCGTTTATATTTGAATTTACAAAATAGCTGTAAATTTTTTCACAAATAAATTTAGCACATTGCTTTTGTTCTAATATAATATTGATAATATCTTCTCCTTCAAAATTTCCAGATTTTCCAAAAAACTTTTTTTCACCAGTATCATGTATTCTTTGTCTTATCACGAAATCTCCATTTTTATCATGATTCCAACCGGTAAAAGCTCTTGCAGATTCTTTAATATCAATTTCTGAATAATTACCAACTCCTAGTGTAAATAATTCCATTAATTCTCGAGCAAAATTTTCATTTGGACTTTGTTTTTTGTTTTGCTTTGCATTTAAATATTTTAACATTGAAGCCGATTTTGAAACTTCTGTTACAAAATCCCTAAAATTACCCAAAGCATTTTTTCTTAATATATTGTTGAATTGTTCTATGTATACACTATTATTGTCTTTGCAAACAAAATGGTTTGCCCAAAATAACGTCATTCGTTCTCTCAGCAATTCTTTTGGATTAAAAATACGTTCTACCCAAGCTATATTTAATTCAATAAGTCTTTTCCTTTCTTCCCTCTGTATTTTCTTTTTTTGCTCTGCGCTTTTATTATTCCCCATTACATATGAATAATTAGGATGAGAAATTTTTAAGGAGGTACTTCTTTTTGAACTAAGAAAAAACTCTTTTACAAGCTCCTTTTTAGTGTTTTTCTTAAGATTATTTAGTTCGTTAGGATTAATTCCAAATCCAGCGCGCCAGTATAAATGTTGTATTTGTTTGGAGTTCATAAGGTTACTTTAATTCTCTAAAACATTAGACTAAATTTATTTTAAATAGTTTAATAATTAAATTAAAGATAGTTGTTTTTCTATGAAATAGTTGTATCTTTGCCATCCAAATCGCGGGGTAGAGCAGTAGGTAGCTCGTCGGGCTCATAACCCGAAGGTCGCTGGTTCGAGTCCAGTCCCCGCTACTATTTTTAAAACAATGTAAATCAACAGTTTAGCTTTCTAAACTGTTTTTTTTATGTCTATTTTAAATGAATTTCTTATCTTTGAAAGTGCATACGATTTTGCATACGATTTGCTAATGAAAAGTAATTATTCTAACCCCAAAATTTACACTGCCAATGGTGATTTAAATAAACGTTGGTACGTTTATTTTTCTTACCGAAATCCTAAAACTGGGCGATTAAAACGTGTTACTCCATTTTATGGGGAAGCTCATAAGTATAAAACGAAGGAGGATCGTTTGTTTGTTTTGTCTGCATATCGAAAAAAAATACTAGGATTATTAAAACAAGGCTACAATCCATTTGTAGATAACACAGCAC
>NZ_JABDRI010000084.1 GCF_013041805.1 Lutibacter sp. | reverse complement strand
GTAGACTTTTAAACTTAGAACAATTTAATTTGAATACATTTATTTCATTTAAATATAATAAGAGGCATTTAATAGTTGCTTAAATATCTTCTTTATAAAATCACAATAGTGGTTTATGTTAGGAATTCTGATCGATGCAAATTTCATTTGCATCGACCAGAATCATCTTGAAGTTAATATTGAGAGTCCATTTTAAATAATCTAATCTCATAATTAAAAAATAATGTTAAAAGTATTTATTCGATTGAATGCTGAGTTTTTATTGCTCTTCATCCATAGTAATATTTGGATTTTCTAATTTATTTCTAATAAAAGTCACCATCCCAAGTGACTTTTTACTTTTTTTCGAATATTTAATAATATAGGAGTTGTAATTAAACTGAGTGACTATTTTCAGTTTTACTATTTACTTCTGTGTTTCATATAGTAAATTATATGTATAGGATAGCTGGTCCGAATCCTATTTTCTATTACAGGATGTCTATAAAACTTTTTAAAAATGATAAAAAAAGTAAAAAAATCAGGCGGTTCGCTTATTTCTTGGACCGATGAAACTTGGAATCCGTGGCACGGGTGCCATAAGCTGTCAGATGCATGTAAATTCTGTTATATGTTTCGTGATAAAATGAAATATGGGCAAGATGCCAGACTGGTACTCAAGTCTAAATCTAAATTCTATTTCCCAAATAAACTAAAAGAGCCAGCTATGGTATTTACGTGCAGTTGGAGTGATTTCTTCATCGCTGAGGCGGATGCGTGGCGAGATGAGGCGTGGGAAATCATTCGCAATACACCGCACTTAACTTATCAAATTCTAACCAAGCGACCTGAGCGAATATTAGATAATCTTCCAGATGATTGGGGCAGCGGTTACGACAACGTGTGGCTAGGCGTATCTGTTGAGAATAACGCCACCAGACATCGTATAACAACGCTATCTGAAGTACCAGCAGTGGTCCGATTCATATCCTTCGAGCCGTTATTGGAGTTTGTCCAACTGGCTGATTACATGTCGTATCTAACCGAATTCTATCACTGGGCCATACTAGGCGGTGAGAGTGGCAACGACACTGGTCTGTATCGATACGGGCCCTGTGAGCTGGAATGGCTGGAGTACTTGGTAGATGTATGCAAAATCGCCCAAATGGCTGTGTTTGTAAAGCAGTTGGGTACCTATCTGCACAACGAACTAGAACTGCGAGATAGGCATGCTAGAAATCTAGAGGAATTTCCAGATTCGTTGAAAATTAGGGAATTTCCTAAGTAAATTCAATAGTAAAATAAGTGTGGTTCATTCCACACTTATTTAATGTGTTTTTCTCCATATATAATTAAAATATCATATCAAAAAAAAGTTCGTGATAAAAATTGTAACCCCATGGTCTAACATTGAGACAATTCCACATATTTATTAATATAACATACCGATAAAAAACAAATTGCAATGAAAAAAACAAAACACAATAACAAATTATGGAAACTAAAAATGGACCTGAACAGATTACCATTAGGTGAACGAAAAGATACATTGGTTCTATTATACTTTCTAAATGAATATCGAGAACAGCATAAAGCATTTAAACAGCTTAAGGAGCTATGGCTAAATAGTATTTATAGACTCCCAAAAACCTCATCTGAAAAATATAACAGCATTAAAAATGGTCGCTATAAAACGTTATCTAGAATGAAAAGAATTTTCAATGAGTATTTGGTTAAGCAAAAACCCTAAAATGAGCATATAAAAAATGGTGGTACCAAATTAATGTGATACCACCACCAATTGACCTTTGGGTCATCTATAAAACTTTTTGTTAAATAACGGATTTTTGGAGTAATCCTAACAAGATTAAAGAGTGTTCACTCTATATAAATATCAAAAAATATATATAAAAACACTCATTTTAATAAATAATTAAAAATGAAAATAAATGAAAAACAAATATTAAAATTGGATGGTACTAATTCATCTGTTAAATATCAATCAACACAAACCAATATTAATACGGACTTAATTAAGTCAGATAGCAATCAATCAAATAATAATATAGATAATACGTCTAAAGTTGAACAATTAACCAATATAAATATTAAATCTACTACCTTCATTAATGATGTATTAATATATGATGAGGTAATAAGTAATAAATCTATAGATACAATAAGGGATTCAGAGTGTTTTGATGATAATATAACTACTGATATTTGTACTCAACTCCCCCTATTTTTTATCAATAGAAATATCATTAAGATTCCTACAAAGATAGAATATGTCATTAAACGATTTATACCTAAAAAGTTGCTTAACGCAATACATGAGAATGAGGATGTAGCAAGAGAACTATGCTTGTTGTTCACCACCCAACTAACATCCACATATTTTGAAATACAAGATAATCCGGAGTCAGAGGGATGGAAATCTCTTCATGCCAAATATCTAAGAGAGTTTTTAAGCCTCAGCCCTAATACATATAAGGACGTTAGAACTGCCTTGGAACATCCCACAAATAGAGGTGCAATTATTGAATGTGACCACAAGCACATCGAAGGTGAAAAGAACTTCTTTTACCGCTTTGGAGAGGCTTATATTGGCAAAGGCATGGTAAGCTATCATTTGCAAACAAAAGAAGCTAAAAGACTCTTAAACAAGCATTTTATAAGGATTTCTGGGAAGTCTCAATCAAATCGAATTGTTCAAAATCTTATTCAATTTTATGAGGATATTTCATTACCAACAATAGACCAAATATGGAAAGAAGGAGATAGACTTAGAAAATCGAATTATAAGACCAAAAAAGGGAAATTACTAAAAAAGTTGGGACATCATAGTAAGTCTGAATTCAAAGACCCACAGAAATATTCCTTCATAGAAGATTCAATTAAAATATTCAACTACTTAACCGAAGATGGACTGATGTTTCCAGAAGTTGGAAGTGAAAAAAGTGGAGGTCGAATTATTGATTCAATTACCCTGATGCCATCTTGGATTAGGAATATGATAAAGATTAAAGATGAAGCAAATGTAGAAGCAGATTATTCCTGTTTGCATCCCAATTCCGCCATCAACCTTTATGGTGGCTCAAAGGAATACTTGACCCACAGCGATTTGGGGTTGGAGATGAATATTGATGTCAGTGATATTAAGTTGGAACATCTATCTTTTTTCAATAAAGAAGTATGGCAAATGAAAAAATCACCACTATTCAAGTATTATCAAAAGAATGAGCCAAATATGCTCCAAAATATAATAACTGAAAAACACTCAAGTGAATTTAAGCACAAGATAACTTCACGAAGGTTAATGACAAAGGAGGTGGAAATTATGACTGAAGTTGTTGAAATTCTGAATGAAGATTTCATCTATGTTGGCTATGTCTATGATGCTTTGATATGTCACCCTAGGGATGCGAATAGAGTAAAAGAAGTAATGGATTCCATAATCTTAAAACAAGGTATTAAAACCTCTGCAAAGCTCTCAAATGGAGATGGTGAAGCAGTTGAATCATCGGAGATAAAACCAGCATTAAATGAACCAAAGTCTATAAGTTCTGATGTTGTGGATGATAAGAAATATATAAGGGTTTATGCCAAGTTGATTAACAATCAGGATGGAATAAGGTCTTTGGTTCTGGAGAAAATAAACAATGGGGATGAGGTTGTTTTTGAAGATGCGATTATTGTATTTGCTAGTGGAGAAATAATTTATGATAGGGTGTTACGAGTTCATGATAGAATAAATCCAGAATTGATTTACGTTCTTGAAAGTCACATTATTAATCCATTAGCAAGTTGATAAATACTAAAGATATAATTACGCTTTCTTGGCTGAGAAAACACGACTTGAAGGAAAAAGTTTACGAGCTATAGCCATTGCACCACCACTTCCCATATTTGTGCCAATTCTAATTTCAGCGGGATATGATGAAATCCATAGGCTCACAAGGTACTCAGGAGTTCTACCTTCTAGGATTAGATTTTCCTTATTTTCAATAAGACCGTGTCCTTCAACGATATGGAAATGGGAGGTAAGCAGTGATAATTGTTTGGGGTTAATTAGAATGCGCATGATTTGGTTTATTTAGTTTCATTTTTTTGAGTGGTAATATTATACCAAAGACTTCAATAAATAAATAGTTTAAAAAACACAGAAATCAAATTAAAAACAGTTAAGGTCCTAAAATTTATCTCTTAACTTTTTAGGCATGGCTTTAATTACCATATCGTAAGAATGGTCAATTAATTCCAAAATAAAATCTTGAGATAACTCACCCTTATATATTGCAACTGAATTCCAGTGTTTATTACTAACATATGGACCAGCATATATACTTTCATATTTTTCTCTTAATTCTAATGTATATATTGGGTCACACTTAACAGTCATTGAAGCCTCACCCCTCTCCCATTTGTCTAGTGGAGCTATCAAAAACATTTTATTAAGAACTTTAAATACTAATGTTGTAGCATCGAATGGAAATTCCTCTGTACAATGTTTTTTCTTTAAACAATGCTCTCTTAATTGTTCTATATTTACCACTTTGACTTATTTTTATGTCTTTTCATAAACTAAGTATCTGATTTTACACCTATTACATTCCCCATACATTTAATTAGTATACCAAAGTAACTTCATCAAAAGGAAAACATTCCGTTACATATTTTTTAGATAAACAATAATTCCTAAATTCCTCTATGTTCATAGTAATGATCTTATATATTCTAATCTTGATTTTCAATCATTAATTGAGAATAGTTCAATTTCCAACCTGATGTTTCAATTAATTTTTCAATCATTAAAACAGTATCTAATGCTTCTTTATTAGCCGTTTCTAATAATCCACTTTCAGGAATTTTATCAATAATAAAAGATTTAGATTCTTTGTTTAGGGTAGTTAAATCTTCCGCTTCAAATTTATTAAAAAACCCATCTTTTTTATCGTAATATTTCACTTCTGTTTCAACTGTAAGGACTTTTGGAGATGGAAAATACGTAAGTTTTATCTCTTGATTTTTATTATTTGCTTCCAATTTAATTTGAGACAAATCAAAACCTATATGAACTTTCGCATTTATTAATAAAATAGCCTTCTTCTTACTTGAAATAATGTTTAAAAAATGATTTTTAGTATTTTCATAATGATATATTTCTGCAAAATCTCCTTCAACAGTAATTAACTTGCACACACTTTTGATTTTTTCTATTAAAACTACTGATTGTTTTTCAATGTTTTCAGCCCCCTTCATTTTATTAAAAAATGATATTCCCCAATAAGAAAGCACAGCTCCTAATATTATACCTAAACCTAATTCCATAATTTAAATGTAATGAAAAAAACTTCTATTTATAAAAAAAGCCATAAACATGTTATGGCTTTTTTTTATAATTATACTATCGCTAATCTAAATCTAACCCTTTTAGCGTAAGAACTCTTCCGTTATCATCAACTTCTTGTGCAAATTCATTGATAGTTTTATCTTTAAATTTACTCATAATTTTTTCTTTAAAAGGTTCAACTATAAAATGAACTGGGCACGGATGCTTAGAATCACATTCATTCAACCCTAAAAAACATTCATTAAATTTATTTACACCATCAATAATTTCAATAATATCATAAATACTCTTATTATTATTTTTAACTGTTAAATAGAATCCACCATTTGGTCCTTTTGTTGAAGATATTAGTTTATTACGAACTAACTGTTGTAATAATTTTGCCAAAAAAGGGCTTGGGACATCAATACGTTCAGAAACAATTTTAACACTAAGTTTTTTATCCTTACTTGAATTTAACGCTAAGTATAAGGTAGCTAATATTGCATATTTACTAGCTCTAGATAATACCATATTTATTTATATTTTATCAATTATTTCTTGTAAAACTACAAAAAAGGGCAAAAGAATCTTATATTTTTTTAAATTTAACAGTAAAATGTCTCATAATAGGTGCTTCATCTGTAATTTCATATCCTGATTTAGCTTCCTCTCTGGTATCATATATGTTTTTTAGCGTCGCAGCTATATAATCCATATGATTATTGGTATAAGTTCTTCTTGGAATTGCTAAACGTACTAATTCTAAATCTGGGAAACGATTTTTTCTAGTAAAAGGATCACGATCTGCCAATACCGTACCTATTTCAACTCCTCGAATTCCTCCTACAATATATATTTCAATAGCTAAGGCTTGTGCTCTATATTCTTCTCTTGGGATTTTTGGAACAAACTTATTGGCATCCAAAAATATAGCGTGTCCTCCAAATGGTTGCTGAACAGGCACTCCATATTCAACCAGTTTTTTTCCTAAATATGCAACTTGCTCAACTCTACTTTCTAAATAATTAAATTCAGTAGCCTCATCTAAACCAACAGCTAAGGCTCCCATATCTCGTCCATTCATTCCACCATATGTAATAAATCCTTCATACATAATATTAAAAACTGTTGCTTGCTTAAAAACTTCCTCATTATTTAAAGCAATAAATCCACCCATGTTTACTAAACCATCTTTTTTAGCACTAATAGTCATACCATCTCCATAAGAAAACACTTCTTTTACAATTTCTTTAATCGTTTTGTTTTCGTAACCTAGTTCTCTTTTTTTAATAAAATAAGCATTCTCCGCATAACGTGCTGAATCAAAATATAATGGAATTCCATATTTTTTGCATAGTTGAGAAACTTCTTTCGTGTTTTGAACTGAAACTGGCTGTCCTCCTGCACTGTTGCAAGTAATGGTTAAAATTACAAAGGGAATCTTTTCTTTTGGATGGCTCTTAAAAACTTTTTCTAATTTGTTTAAATCTATATTCCCTTTAAAAGGGTGAATAATTGAGGTATCAAAAGCTTCATCAATGGTACAATCTACTGCTGTTGCTTTTCTAAATTCAATATGTCCTTTGGTAGTATCAAAATGCGAATTTCCAGGAACAATATCTCCTTCTTTTACAAGAACCGAAAATAAAACATTTTCAGCGGCTCTTCCTTGGTGAGTTGGTAAAAAATATTTAAATCCTGTAATTTTCTTTACAGTTTTTTTTAATTTTAAAAATGAGGAAGACCCCGCATAACTTTCATCGCCTATCATCATTTCAGCCCATTGTTTATCGCTCATCGCTCCTGTACCTGAATCAGTTAGTAAATCAATAAAAACATTCTCTGATGACAGGTTGAATAAGTTATAATTTGCTTTTTTAATCCATTTCAATCGCTGCTCTTTGGTTGACCTTTTAATAGATTCAACCATTTTTATTTTATAGGGTTCTGCATATGGTAATTCCATAATAAGTAATTTTAATTTTAATAAATACGTTTTATACTTTGTGATAAATAATCACTGAAAAATAGTGTAGTTTAATTCATAAAGCATTCTGGACGCTTTACATTTTGGTAGGTATTATTGTGTATTTTATAAAAACTTAAATTTTTCATTACAAAGTTTCAATTCGTAAAATTACAACATTATTTTATTATAGTAATTTATTTCAATCGAGTTTTTTAATGACTATTGTCATTAAAAGTAACATAAGTTACATTTATATTTGCAATAGCGTTTTTGCAAAATTAATATTTTCTTAAAATAGCGTTTTATAATAAGAAGTATGACAAATATCACTATTTTTGCAAAACATTTTTTAATGATTAAAACTTTGTAATGAACAAATTTCTTTCGATTATTTACTCAACTCGTTTAATGGCTGTTTTATTTATAGCTTTTGCCTTAGCAATGGGTGTTGCAACATTTATTGAAAATGATTTTGGTACAGAAACTTCAAAAGCATTAGTTTACAATGCTTGGTGGTTTGAGGCTATAATGATTTTATTTGCAATCAATTTCTTTGGTAATATTTTTAAATATAAATTATATAAAAAAGAAAAACTAGTTGTCTTAGTTTTTCACTTATCGTTCTTTTTAATTCTAGTTGGAGCAGGAATTACACGATATATAAGTTATGAAGGAATCATGCCAATTAAAGAAGGTGCTGTGAGTAATACTTTCCTCTCAGAAGCAAGTTATATTAGTATTGTAATGAATGATGGGAATGAACAGAAAACACCCGTACATCATAAAATATTATTGTCTTCTATTGGTTCAAATAATTATAGTTATAAAACCGATTTTAAAGGAACGGATGTTGAAGTAAAATTAAAAAATTACATAAAAAATGCTCAAGAGGTTTTTGAAGAAAGTGAAAATGGTTCAGAATATTTAAAAGTAGTTGAATCTGGCGGCGGTGGAAGACACGATCACTACATAAAAAGAGGAACTACTGAAGTTGTGCACGGAGTTGCTGTTGGGTTTGATTCATCAAATAAAAACGCTATCGATTTTAAAACCATTGACGGAAAATTAAAAATACAAGCTGCTTCAGATGGTACGTTTTTTAGAATGGCAGATCAATATGAAGGAACTATTACAAAAGATTCAATACAAGATTTTTCTATTTTAGCTGTTCATTCTATTGCTGGCTTACAATTTGTTGTACCGCAATATGCCATAAAAGGAAATTATAAAACTATTTCAGGAGATAAGGATGCAAATAATTTAGCACAACTTGAATTTGATGTTTCTGCAGGAAATGAAACAAAAGAAGTCAAACTGATAGGTGGTCAATTTACAATTCAACCACCTACTCAATTCTCAGTTGGGAATTTAAATTTCAGAATGAGTTATGGAGCTAAACAATTAGAATTACCTTTTAGTATTAAATTAAATGATTTTCAGTTAGAAAATTATCCAGGTTCAAAAAGCGCTATGTCTTTTGCAAGTGAAATTACGGTAATGGCTCCTGAAGAAACTTTTGATTTTAGAATATTTATGAATCATATTTTAAATTATAAAGGGTATAAATTCTTTCAATCAAGTTACAATATTACACCGCAATATGAAGAGACTCATTTGTCTGTAAATCATGATTTTTGGGGGTCAACAATAACTTACATTGGTTACTTTTTATTATACGCAGGCTTAATATTAATTCTATTTATGAAAAACACGAGATTCGATTTTCTAAGAAAAAGTTTGCAAAAAATTAGAATTAAAAAGAGTGCACTTTCTATTATCGCCATCATGCTTTTAGGTTCAATTTCTTTTGCTCAGGACCACTCACATGTATTAACTAAAACTCAAATAGATTCTATTTTAAAAGAAAATTATATAGATATTGAACATACTGAAAACTTTAGCAAACTTGTTATTCAAGATGCAGGAGGAAGAATGAAACCTGTACACACCTATGCATCCCAACTACTAAGAAAAGTTAGTAAGCACGATACTTTTGAAGATATGAATGCAACACAAGTATTTTTATCTATTCAACAAAATCCTAGAATTTGGTTTCAAATTCCAATCATATATATTGAAAAAGGGAATACAAAGTTAAGAGATATTATAGGTATTCCTCATGAAAATAAATATGCATCATTAGCTAACTTTTTTGATCAAAAAGGAAATTATAAAATTACAGAATTTCAACAAGAAGCACAAAAAAGTAATATCAAAAGTAAATTTGAAAAAGATGTTATTAATGTAGATAGAAGAGTTAATTTACTATACTCTGCAATTACGGGTGCTATTCTTAAAATATTTCCAATTCCAAATGACGCTAACAATACTTGGGTTGCCGTAAATGAAATTCAAAAAATGAATTTAAAAGGACAAGATTCTGTATTTGTTAGACAAATACTTCCTATATATTTACAAACATTGTCAAGTGCAAGTGCCTCAAAAGATTATAAAACTGCAGATGAAATATTAGATGGTATTATTAATTTTCAGAAAAAATATGGAAGTGCAGTATATCCTTCAGATGATAAAATTGAATTAGAAATTGCTTATAACAAATATGATGTCTTCAAAAAGTTATTTAGCTACTATATGTACATTGGAACATTGATGTTCTTTTTTGTGATCTTTCAAATTTTCAGCAATAACAAAATCATAAACTTCTTAATAAAAGCAAGCATTGCAATTATTATTGGTTTATTTTTAATGCATACGGGAGGACTTATTGCTAGATGGATTGTAAGTGGTCATGCGCCTTGGAGTAATGCTTATGAATCTATGATTTATGTAGGTTGGGCAACCATGCTCTTTGGATTAATTTTTGGAAGAAAATCTTCAATGACAATTGCTGCCACAGCATTTTTAACTGCTTTTATTTTAATGGTAGCGCATTGGAATTGGATGGATCCTGAAATTGCAAACTTAGTTCCTGTTTTAAATTCATATTGGTTAATGATACACGTAGCAATAATTGTTGCTAGTTATGGTCCTTTCGCTTTAGGAATGATTTTAGGACTAATATCACTACTCTTAATGATTTTAACAACCAAAAAGAACAAAGCAAAAATTGGATTAATGATTAAGGAACTAACCATTATTAATGAAATGTCAATAACTGTTGGTTTAGTTATGCTTACCATTGGAAACTTTTTAGGTGGTCAATGGGCCAATGAAAGTTGGGGTCGTTATTGGGGTTGGGATCCAAAGGAAACTTGGGCTTTAATAAGTATTATAATATATGCTTTTGTACTTCACTTGCGATTAATCCCAGGTTTACGAAGTAAATTTTTATTTAATGTATTCTCAATAGCAGCTTTTGCTTCTATTTTAATGACCTATTTTGGAGTGAATTTTTATCTTTCTGGTTTACATTCGTATGCAAGTGGTGATAAAGTAATTACACCAACGTTTGTCTTTTATGCAATTGGAATAGTCACTGTGATATCCATTTTTGCCTACTTCAAACATAAAAAATACTATAAAAAATAAGTAAAATCATTCTAAAAATGTAACTTTGCAATCCAAAAAAATAATTTATAAATGTTTAATAAATATATAAAATTAGTTATTGCAGGAGCCATTTTAGTGTGGTCCGTTTTTCAGTTTATCGATGGAAATATAATGAATGGGATTTCATTGATTTTATTTGCAGGTATTTTTGTACTGTTATACTTTAAAAATGAATTTATCCTTCTTGCATTTTGGCAATTAAGAAGTCAAAACTTTGCAGGTGCCAGTAAATGGCTTAGCTATATCAAAAATCCATCAACTGCTTTGGTAAAAAAACAACAAGGCTACTTTAATTTTTTACATGGAATTATGGTATCACAAACCAACTTAACCCAAGCTGAAAAATTCTTTAAAAAAGCATTAAGCCTTGGCTTAAGTATGAAACATGATATTGCAATGGCAAAATTACAACTAGCTGGTATTGCTATGTCTAAAAGAAGAAAAAGAGAGGCTACAATGTTAATTAATGAAGCTAAAAAATTAGATACTCAAAAAGTATTAGCTGATCAAATTAAAATGTTAAAAGATCAAATGAAGAAAATGTAAGTTTTCACTTTAAATAATAAAAAACCTCAATTTTTTAATTGAGGTTTTTTATTATTTGAATTTATTCCAATATTATGGCTTCTAAGTCTTTAGTGTATTTAATTAAAAATACACCCTTATTCTCAAAACTTCCAAACAGTTTTTTCTCATAATCAAATATAGCCGATATTCTTTGAGATTTCCCATCATTTAATGCCGAGTTAAACGTAGTTGAACTAGCAATTCTTAAAAGAGAATCATAGGTTACATCAAAACCTCTTATTGCATAATTTGTAGGTAAGGTATAATTTTTTGATTTATACTTTTCATAAAATCGCTTTACATTCTCATCATCCACGTTTAAAAATTCTGAAGTAACATAAACAAAATTTAACTTTCCTAAAAAGTTGTTACTAATATTTTCAAAATTTCTTCCTTTAGTTATCGTAAATAAACTTATATCTACATCTTCAGCATACGTTTTTAAATTATTAATAGTTGCATAGGTAGTTACTATTTCATCACTAATAAGAAGTACCCAATTTTTCCCTAAGGTATCTAACTTTTTCATGAAAACTTCCTTTGCAATATAACCATCTTTAGGTTTGATAACTTCAACATTTTGAATGGAATCAAAGGCTTTAATTTTATTTATTATTCGCCAAAGTTTAGACTGATTTTCAGTCTTTTCATCATTAACAATAACTACGTTTTCCCCTTTATAAGATTTCTCCATATAAGACAATAACTTATCTTCAAAAACATTAAAATCTGGTGATGACTTAATTAAATTACCTTTTGAAATTGAATCTTGTTTTTTTGAATACAAAGGAGCAATAACTGGTGCCTTAATTCGCTTTGATACCCAATGAGCTTTATCAAAAAATAATGGTCCAATTACAATATCTGCTTTACTAAAATCATTTTTAGTCACTAAATACTGTAACTTATAATTAGAGTTTTCAGTATCTAAAAAAGTTACATTAATTTTTACTCCCTTTTGACGTAATGAATCTATTGCCATTTGGGCACCTAAATGAAAATCAGTTGTAATATTTAATAATGAGTTGGTTTTTTCAAAGCTACCAATTCTAATTGAATCATTCAATTTATTTAACTGATATGGAAGCATAAAAACAACATTTAGCTCTTTATCAAAATTTATTTTTTCACTGAAAAGTTCTTGTTCACTTTCTTCTTCAATAGTTTCTAAGGGCTTTATTTTTAACAACATTCCTAACTTCAAACCTTCATTTAATAATGGGTTAAGGTTCAACAAGTCTTCTTCTTCAACTTGATATCTCTTCGTTAAATTATATAGTGTATCATCTTTAACAACGGTATGTAACACGTAATTAATTGAGTCTTTCGCTATTGTTACGCTAGGCTTTGGAATTGTTAACTTCATTCCAATTTTAAGCCCATTCTCTAGATGTGGATTCGCATTTTTTAATTCCTCTATGGTAACACCAAACTTCCTTGAAATTCCAAATAGTGTTTCTTTGGGTAATACTAAATAATGCTTCTCATCAACTTCTTTAATTTCGGGTACAACTTTCCCGAAATTTTTATTAGGTACAATAATAACTGTATTTGGTTTAGGCTTTTTACTAACACCAGGATTTAATCTCATTAAATCCTTTTTCGACATATTATAAATTTTAGCAATACTCTTTAATGTTTCTCCTTTTTTTGTTGCATACGAAACATACTTCTTTTCCTGTGCAAAAGAAATTGAAATACTCAAAAAAAGAAATAGTACTAACAGTTGTATTTTATTCATAAAAGAATTTTAAAATTAGATAGGAAATTATTCCCATTCAATTGTTGCTGGTGGTTTGGAACTAATATCATATACTACTCTATTAACGCCCTTTACACCATTTATTATTTGATTTGATGTTTTTTGTAAAAACTCATAAGGTAAATTTACCCAATCGGCAGTCATCCCGTCGGTAGACTCTACTGCACGTAAAACAACCGCTTTCTCATACGTTCTTTCATCTCCCATAACTCCCACAGAATTTACTGGTAATAACATTGCTCCTGCTTGCCACACTTTATCATACAATCCAGATTCTTTTAATCCGTTTATAAAAATGTCATCAACTTCTTGTAGTATTCTAACTTTTTCAGCCGTAATATCACCTAAAATTCTAATTCCTAAACCAGGTCCTGGAAATGGATGTCTTCCTAATAATTCAGCATCAATTCCTAAGGAACTACCTACCCTGCGCACCTCATCTTTAAATAACATTTTTAATGGCTCAACTACTTTTAGTTTCATAAAATCGGGCAATCCACCAACATTATGATGTGATTTTATAGTTGCTGAAGGACCTCCCGTTACAGATACAGATTCTATCACATCAGGATAAATAGTTCCCTGTGCTAACCATTTCACATCTTCCAATAAATGTGCTTCATCATCAAAAACTTCAATAAACACTCTACCAATTATTTTACGTTTACCCTCTGGATCTTGTTCCCCTTTTAAACCATCCAAGAAACGTGCCGAAGCATCAACACCTTTCACATTTAACCCCATTCCTTTGTATTGATCTAGTACATTTTCAAATTCATTCTTACGCAACAAACCGTTATTTACAAATATACAGTACAAATTATCGCCAATTGCCTTGCTCAATAAAACTGCTGCTACTGTTGAATCTACTCCTCCTGAAAGTCCTAAAACAACTTTGTCATTTCCTAATTGATTTTTCAATCTATCAACTGTTGATTCAACAAATGAATCTGGCGTCCAAGTTTGCGCAACTCCGCTTATTTTTACTAAGAAATTTTCTAAAATTTTCAATCCATCTTTTGAGTGATACACTTCTGGATGAAATTGAATTCCATACGTAGTTTCATTCTTTATTTTGAAAGCTGCATTGGCAACATCATGAGTACTTCCAATGAGCTCACAATCTTCTGGCAAATTTACAATAGTATCGCTATGGCTCATCCAAACCTGACTTCCTTCTTCTACGCCTTCAAAAAATAATTCATTATCTTTAATAAAAGATAAATTAGCTCTACCATATTCCCTAGTGTTTGAAGCAGCTACTTTTCCTCCAAAATTATGCGCCATAAACTGCGCACCAAAACAAACACCTAACAATGGAATTTCCCCTTTTATATTTGATAAATCTGGATGAGGAGCATCTTCAGCCCTTACTGAGAAAGGACTACCTGAAAGAATCACCGCCTTGTAATTATCTAAAATAAAGTTTTTACTATTGTAAGGGAAAATCTCGCAAAAAATGTTGAGTTCCCTAACTCTACGCGCAATTAATTGAGTGTATTGCGACCCGAAATCTAAAATAAGTACTTTTTGTTGCATCCGCAAAAATAATATTAATATAAATATACCCTATTTTTTGGAAACATTTTTTCTTAACAACTTATTAGATAAATAAAAAGATAATTTACATATCGCAGGATTTTATGAAACGATTTGCTCTTTCAAATTGAATATTCCACATAAAAGAATGAATAATTTCTATTTTTCGGCTTTAAATTAAGCAAAATAACGCATTTTTTGTATTTGAAGATTTTTGACAAACATAAAAAAATAAAAAAACGGAAATAAACCTATTTTAAAGGATTTTAAGAGACTTTCTCTGTCATAAACAATTGTTAATAACTTACTATTTCAACTAACTTTAAACCCATTGAAATCATTCAATCTATAATTATATTTGGAGTTGATATTTTAATAATTAATAGATTTAGAAATATGAGCGAAGAAGCCAAAAAACACGATTATTCAGCTGATAGTATTCAGGCGTTAGAAGGAATGGAGCATGTACGTAAGCGTCCATCCATGTACATTGGAGATGTAAGCGTAAGAGGATTGCATCATTTAGTATATGAAGTAGTAGATAACTCTATTGATGAAGCCATGGCAGGTCATTGTGACACTATTGGAGTAATTATAAATAAAGATGGTTCGTTATCTGTAAAAGATAATGGTCGTGGAATTCCTATTGGAATACATAAAAAAGAAGGAGTGTCTGCACTTGAAGTTGTAATGACAAAAATTGGTGCTGGTGGTAAATTTGATAAAGATTCATATAAAGTTTCTGGAGGTTTGCATGGTGTTGGTGTGTCTGTAGTAAATGCACTTTCGTCACATTTAAAAGCTACGGTTTATTTAGATGGTAAAATTTGGGAACAGGAATACGAATTAGGAAAAGCTTTATATCCAGTGAAATCAATTGGGGAAAGTGATGATAAAGGAACTATGGTTACCTTCACTCCTGATAAGTCAATTTTTACACAAACAACAGAGTTTAATTATGAAACTTTAGCAACAAGAATGCGTGAACTTTCATTTTTGAATAAAGGACTTACCATAACATTGACTGATAAAAGAGTTACTGATGAAGAAGGTAACTTTACAACAGAAAGATTTTATAGTGATGAAGGTTTGCCTGAGTTTGTAAGATATTTAGATGCCACTAGAGAACAATTAACAGCTAATATTATTTCAATAGAAGGCGAAAAAAACGGTATTCCTGTTGAAGTTGCAATGGTGTACAATACATCCTATACTGAAAATTTACATTCATATGTAAATAATATTAATACTCACGAAGGAGGAACTCATCTTTCTGGTTTTAGACGTGGTTTGACAAATACACTAAAAAAATACGCTGAAGGTTCTGGAATGTTAGATAAACTAAAGTTTGATATTGCTGGTGATGATTTTAGAGAAGGATTAACAGCTATTATTTCTGTTAAAGTTGCTGAACCACAGTTTGAAGGACAAACGAAAACCAAATTAGGTAACCGTGAAGTAACTTCAGCTGTAAGTCAAGCAGTTTCTGAAATGTTAAGTGATTATTTAGAAGAAAATCCAAATGATGCTAGAACCATTGTTCAAAAAGTTGTTTTAGCTGCAACGGCTAGACACGCTGCACGTAAAGCACGTGAAATGGTGCAACGTAAAACAGTAATGTCTATTGGAGGTTTACCTGGTAAATTAAGTGACTGTTCTGAAACAGATCCCGAAAAATGTGAAATCTTTTTAGTTGAGGGAGATTCTGCAGGTGGTACAGCAAAACAAGGTCGTGATAGAGCTTTTCAAGCTATTTTGCCATTGAGAGGGAAAATATTAAATGTTGAAAAAGCAATGCAACACAAAGTTTTTGAAAATGAAGAAATCAAAAACATGTACACAGCATTGGGAGTTTCAATTGGTACTGAAGATGATCCAAGAGCTTTAAACTTATCTAAATTACGCTATAATAAAGTAGTTATTATGTGTGATGCCGATGTTGATGGTAGTCATATTGCTACATTAATTCTTACTTTCTTCTTTCGATATATGAAAGAATTAATTGAAAATGGACACATTTTTATAGCAACACCACCTTTATATTTAGTTAAAAAAGGTCAAAAGAAAGAATATGCTTGGACTGATGACCAACGCGATTTAATTGCTCATAATTTAGGTGGGAGTGTGAACATACAACGTTATAAAGGTCTTGGTGAAATGAATGCCACCCAGCTTTGGGATACAACCATGAATCCTGAATTTAGAACATTACGCCAAGTGACTATTGATAATTTAACAGAAGCGGATAGAGTATTTTCAATGCTTATGGGTGACGAAGTTCCACCGCGTAGAGCATTTATAGAGAAAAACGCAAAATATGCCAATATAGATGCATAATTTTGATTTTATATATTAAAAAAAGACCGCTATTTCAAGCGGTCTTTTTTTTATTATATTTGAAATTAAACTAACTAAATCAACTTTATGAAAAATCTATCTACAATTATTTTCGCATTATTAATTACGTTGTCAGTACAATCACAAGATGCTGATGGAATTGAATCTATTTTACTTTCTGGAACTGAAGATGCTTCAAAATTAACCGAAGCCTATATAAACCCGGCTATGAAAGGATTAATTTATGGGATGAACAACGGCTGGTACCATACAGCTAAAACACATAAAAAGCTAGGTTTTGACATCACTATTGGATTAAATGCAGCAATTATACCTACTAAAGATGAAATATTTAAATTTTCAGATTTAGGATTATCATCTTCAACAACATCAACTTCATCAACAGGGGCAACGGTTGCGGGTGAAAATTCTCTTGAAGCACCGGTAACTTATTCTGATACTATTGATGGTGAAAATGTAAGTGCTACTTTTAATATGCCTGGAGGTGTAAAAGATGATTTACCTTTAAACGCAGTACCAACGCCTAACCTTCAACTAACATTAGGATTACCTTATAAAACAGATGTAATGATACGTCTTGTTCCTGAAGTTGGATCTGAAGATGTAAAAGGAAATCTATTTGGAATAGGGTTAAAAAAAGATATTACTAGTATTTTTGGGACTTTTGAAAAATTACCATTAAATATTTCGATACTTGGAGCTTTTACAAATATGAATGTTAATTATGATATTCAAAATGATAGCTCTATTCAAGGAACAAATCAAGAGGCTGAGTTTACCTTAAATGCATATACAATTCAAGCAATCGCATCGTTAAACTTTCCAGTAATAAATATTTATGGTGGTCTTGGGTACAACGGTGGTACTTCTACATTAAAATTAAAGGGGACCTACGAATTAGAATATAACACTAGTAATCCCGCTCCTAACGATACTAAAACAATAATAGTGACGAATCCACTATCTTTAGATTTTAATGCTAGTGGTTTTAGAACTACTCTTGGTGCTCGTTTAAGTTTAGGGCCAATTAAAATTTTCGGAGA
Source organism: Lutibacter sp. (assembly GCF_013041805.1). Taxonomy (GTDB): domain Bacteria; phylum Bacteroidota; class Bacteroidia; order Flavobacteriales; family Flavobacteriaceae; genus Lutibacter. The sequence goes on along the minus strand of NZ_JABDRI010000084.1, from coordinate 3,660 downwards.
CTACACCCTTCAGGAATACAATACAGTGACAGGAGGAATTGCATTTAGCTTTAGATAAAATCTTATTTCCTATAATTTTTTGTACAAAAATGATCGTTAATCTACAATCTTTTTTTTATGAAAATTTTCACTTTCGTTTAGTTTAAATATCGTAATTTTAACACTAATTTTTTTAACACAAATAAACAATACAGTAATATGAAAGTAACAGTAGTAGGAGCAGGTGCTGTAGGCGCAAGTTGTGCTGAGTACATTGCTATTAAAAACTTCGCATCTGAAGTAACACTAATTGACATTAAAGAAGGATTTGCAGAAGGAAAAGCAATGGATTTAATGCAAACAGCTTCATTAATGAAGTTTGACACTAAAATTACAGGAACTACAAACGATTATTCAAAAACAGCCGGAAGTGATGTTGCGGTTATCACAAGTGGAATTCCTAGAAAACCAGGAATGACTCGTGAAGAGTTGATTGGAATTAATGCAGGCATTGTTAAAACTGTAGCGACTAATTTAATTGAACATTCACCTAACGTAATTATAATTGTTGTTAGTAATCCAATGGACACAATGGCTTATTTAGCGCATAAAGCAACAGGATTACCTAAAAACAGAATTATTGGTATGGGTGGAGCCCTAGATAGTGCTCGCTTTAAATTCCGTTTAGCTGAAGCATTAGGATGCCCACAATCTGATATTGACGGAATGGTAATTGGAGGTCATAGTGATACAGGTATGGTTCCATTAATTGAGAAGGCTGCTCGAAATAGCGTTGCAGTATCTGAATTTTTAACAGAAGAAAGAATGCAACAAGTTGTTGAAGACACTAAAGTTGGTGGAGCTACATTAACTAAATTATTAGGAACAAGTGCTTGGTATGCTCCTGGTGCAGCAGTATCTTCAATGGTCCAAGCTATTGCTTGTGACCAACATAAAATGTTCCCTTGTTCAGCTTTATTAGAAGGTGAATTTGGCTTAAATGATATTTCAATAGGTGTTCCTTGTATAATAGGAAAAAATGGAATTGAAAAAATTGTCGAAATAGAACTTTCAGAAGCTCAAATGACTAAATTACATACAAGCGCGGAAGGTGTTAAAAAAACAAATGCTTTGTTAGATTAATATCTTTTTGAAACTATTTTAAACTCCTCAAAATGTCAATTTTGGGGAGTTTTTATTTTTAATGTATATTTAAATCCAGCAATATTCATTAATTATGAGCAAAATTAAATATTTAAGCGTTTTTATACTCGCATTTACCGCATATATTTCTTTCACAAATTTTGGTGTTTGGACCTATTTACCTATTATTTTTTCTTTCGGTTTTCTACCAATTTTGGAGCTGTTTTTTAAACCAAATGCTAAAAATTCAGATTTAGAAGAAAAAAAAGAGCTCAAAAAAGATAGCTATTTTAACGCAGTGCTATTTGCAACTGTACCCATACAATTAGGATTATTAATTTTCTTCCTATTTTCGATTCAAGATAATTTATCAACTTTTGAATTTATTGGACGAGTAGTTTCTTTAGGTGTTTTATGTGGTATTTTAGGAATTAACGTTGGACACGAGTTAGGACATAGAACCAATAGGTTTCAACAATTTTTAGGCGAAATACTATTACTCACCTCATTAGAAACTCATTTTTTACCTTATCATAATAGTGGTCATCATTATAATGTTGCTACACCAAGAGATCCTGCAACGGCTAGAAAAGGTGAGCTAGTTTTTGTATTTTGGTTTCGATCTCAAATAGGTAGTTATTTTCAAGCTTGGCAAATTGAAAAAAATAAATTACAAAAGAATGGTCAACATTTTTTTTCTTTTTCTAATAGAATGATTGTATACACATTTGCCCAGTTAGGACTGCTATTAACCATCTATTTTACTTTTAATTTAAAAACTATGATGGCATTTTTAGCTGCTTCAGTATTTGGAATATTGATGCTTGAAACTGTAAATTACATTGAGCATTATGGATTATTGAGAATATTAAAAGAAAACGGAAACTACGAAAGAGTTAAACCCTACCATTCTTGGAATTCTAATCACATTATTGGAAGAAGTATGTTATTCGAATTATCACGCCATTCAGATCATCATTATAAAGCAAGTAAACATTATCAATTGTTAGATGCATTACCTAATAGTCCACAAATGATAACTGGTTATCCTGGAATGATGCTATTGGCATTAATTCCTCCTTTATGGTTTAAAATAATGCACAAACAATTGGAAGAATTTAAAGCTACTTCATAAAAAAGTGCCTTAATAATTTAAGACACTTTTTTCTTATTCCTTGACAACCTTATTAAGACAACCCTGAAATTACTCCATTGTTATCAATAGTCATTCCTTCTGAAGCCGGAACACCTGGCAATCCGGGCATACGCATCATTTGTCCTAAAATTGGAATTATAAATCGTGCACCTGCAGCAATTTCAATTTCACGAACCGTAACTTTGAAGCCAGTTGGCCTGCCAACTAATGATTCATTATCTGAAAATGACTTTTGAGTTTTCGCCATACAAATTGCAAAATTATTGAATCCGAGACGATCTATTCTTCTTAAGTTTAAAAGTGCTTTTTTATCAAAATCTACCCCATCGGCACCGTAAATTTCTTTTGCTATTTTTTCTATCTTTTCTACAACCGGAGAATTCCAATCATATATTGGCTTAAATTGAGAGGTTGTTGCCTCAACAACATTGACAACCGCTTGCGCCAAATCTTTTGTTCCTTCTCCACCTTTTTCCCAGCCTTCAGAAACTACCGCTTGTACGCCTAGCTTCTTACATTCATTAATTATAAAATTAATTTCCTCTTTTGAATCTGTAATAAAAGCATTAATTGCGACCACTGGTTCAATTTTAAACTTACGTATATTTTCAATATGTTTCTCTAAATTACAGAATCCATCTTTTACAAATGTTAAATTTGGAGTGTTATATTCATCCTTTTTAGCGCCTCCATGGTGACGTAAAGCTCTAATTGTTGCAACCAACACAACTGCTTTTGGATTTAATCCAGCGGCAGCACATTTAATATTTAAGAATTTTTCAGCTCCTAAATCAGCTCCAAATCCAGCTTCCGTAATTACATAATTAGATAATGACAACCCCATTTTAGTGGCTATAATTGTATTGGTACCTTGAGCTATATTTGCAAACGGACCACCATGAATTATTGAAGGATTTTCTTCTAATGTTTGAACTAAGTTTGGTTTAATAGCATCTTTTAATAAAATAGCCATAGCATTCTCTGCTTTTAAATCACGCGCAAAAATTGGTTTTTTATCAAATGTAAAACCTACGAAAATATCTCCTAAGCGTTGTTTTAAATCTTCAAAATCAGTGGCCATACATAAAATAGCCATGACTTCAGATGCTGGTGTTATGTTAAAACCATCTTCTCTTGGAATTCCGTTCGCTGTTCCACCTAAACCAATAGTTATGTCTCGTAACGCCCTATCATTCATATCAATAACTCTTTTCCAAAGAATAGTTCTAGCGTCAATATTTAGGTTACAACATTTACTTTGTAAATTATTATCAATTAATGCTGCTAATAAATTATTCGCTTTTTCAATAGCGTTAAAATCACCCGTAAAATGTAAATTAATGTCCTCCATAGGTACAACCTGTGAGTGACCTCCACCGGCT
>NZ_JABDRI010000105.1 GCF_013041805.1 Lutibacter sp. | reverse complement strand
TTGCTTTAATTTTTTCTTCAATTTCTTTCTCTAATTGATGTTCAATAATATATTTTTCACATTCCTGATCAATTGCAGCATTCATAAAATAACCAAGCATCATGGGTGCAGGGCCATTAATGGTCATAGAAACGGAGGTCATAGGATTTGTTAATTCAAATCCTGAATATAACTTTTTAGCATCGTCTAAACAACAAATAGAAACACCCGCATTTCCAATTTTACCATAAATATCGGGTCTTATATCTGGATCATTTCCATAAAGCGTAACTGAATCAAAGGCAGTGGATAAGCGTTTTGCGGGTAAGCCTAAACTCACATAATGAAAACGTCTATTGGTACGTTCTGGACCGCCTTCACCAGCAAACATTCTCGTTGGGTCTTCACCAGTTCTTTTAAACGGAAACAAACCAGCTGTATAAGGAAATTCGCCCGGTACATTTTCTTCTAAACTCCACAATAGAATATCACCCCAAGCTTGATATGTTGGAAGTGCTATTTTAGGAATTTGAAGATGTGATAATGATTCACTATGTGTTTGTATATTTATTTCTTTATCGCGTACTTTATAAGAATAAACATCATTTTTATAGGATTGTTTTTTTGTTTCCCAGTTTAAAATAATATCCCAGTTATATGGATTTAAATCCATTTTAACGCGTGAAAATTCTTTAAAAAGCAGCGTAATTAATTCTTTTGATTCATTCTTTTGAACTTGTTTCAGAATGGCATCTTCTTGTAAACCAATTTGAGAAAGAAAAGACCCTTCTACTGTGCTCAGGGTGACATTTAAAACAGCTTCAATAGTTTTAAAAATACCGTACAATTTTTGAGCAACCTCTTTTTGTTCTGCACTCGTTTTACTGTACAATCGGTTGTTTTCTGTAATCTCCGATAAATAACGTGTTCTGTTAGGCGGAATTATAAATTGCTTTTCACTCATGGTGTCAGAAACTTTAAATTCACTATTGAAAGTGGTTCCTGTTTTTTCGTCTAATTTGTTCATGAGCACTTTGTATAATTCATTGGTGCCAGGATCATTAAATTGCGAAGCAATAGTGCCATATACAGGCATTGAATCAACACTTGTTTCCCATAAATTATGATTGCGTTGGTATTGCTTTTTAACATCACGTAAGGCATCTAATGAGCCACGTTTGTCAAATTTATTGAGTGCAATTACATCGGCAAAATCAATCATGTCAATTTTTTCTAATTGCGTTGCAGCGCCATATTCTGGAGTCATTACATACAACGAAACATCAGAATGATCCAAAATTTCTGTGTCGCTTTGACCAATTCCAGAAGTTTCTAAAATCACCAAATCATAGCCAGCAACTTTTAAAATATGAACAGCATCACTCACGTGTTTAGAGAGCGCTAAATTAGATTGGCGCGTAGCTAATGAGCGCATATAAACACGATTGTTTTTTATCGAGTTCATTCTAATTCTATCACCTAACAAGGCACCTCCAGTTTTACGTTTTGAAGGATCAACAGAAACAATTGCAATAGTTTTCTCAGGAAAGTCAACTAAATAGCGCCGAACTAATTCATCAACGGTAGATGATTTACCAGAGCCTCCAGTTCCGGTAATTCCTAAAACAGGAATTGTATTTCCTAAATTTTTTAAGGGAGAAAATAGTTGTTGAAATTCATCATGTCTATTTTCTGCAATGGATATCAATCGGGCAATTGTTGTAACCTCTTTATTTTTTAAGCTTTCAACTAGTGGTGTTTCTTTGGAAAGTTGTAAAGGCGGATTTGGGAAATCAGCTTGCTCAATCATATCATTGATCATTCCTTGTAATCCCATATGCCTTCCATCATCAGGTGAATAAATTCGGGTAATACCATAGTTCATTAACTCCTTAATCTCTTCAGGAAGAATTACACCGCCACCGCCACCAAAAATTTTAATATGCGAAGCTCCTTTTTCTTGAAGTAAATCGTACATATATTTAAAATACTCATTATGACCACCTTGGTATGAGGTCATAGCAATTGCATTGGCATCCTCTTGTATGGCACAGTTCACGACTTCTTCAACACTTCTATCATGACCCAGATGAATGACTTCTACACCAGTTGCTTGGATTATTCTACGCATAATATTTATGGCGGCATCGTGTCCATCAAAAAGTGAAGCAGCAGTAACAATTCGTACGTTATTTTTTGGTTTATAAGGTGTTATTTTTTCCATAAGTTTGTTGTTATCCTAACTGCAATGTAATTAAATTTAATAAGTAAAATGATTCTGAAAATTAATGAAAATTTAGCATATCTTACTAATTAGTATAAAATAATTAAAAGTAGATGTTAAACTGAAATTATATTGCAAAAATAACAATAAAAATCAATGAATACTTAAAAAATAGTAAGTACTAAATTTAAAGATACTTCTGAATTTTATAGTAAAAATTGACCCTTAGAAGTCAATTCAAATTACCTTATATTTGTTACGAATTTATTCAACGATTAGCATTCAAATTATGACATTTCAAGAAGAAATAAAACAAGGAATTCCTCCTGAATTACCTTCAATAAAAAAGTATAACTACAGTATTAATCACGCTCCAAAACGTAAAGAAATTTTATCAAAGGCAGAAAAAGAATTAGCCATAAGAAATGCACTGCGTTATTTTGATAAAAAATATCACACCATTTTAGCCAAAGAATTTGCTGAAGAGTTAAAGGAGTATGGTAGAATCTACATGCATCGTTTTCGTCCAGATTATAACATGTATGCACGACCTATTCATGAATATCCTGGAAAATGTGAACAGGCTAAGGCTATTATGCATATGATTCAAAATAATTTAGATGAAGCTGTTGCTCAGCATCCACATGAATTAATTACGTATGGTGGAAACGGAGCTGTTTTTCAAAATTGGGCGCAGTATTTACTAACAATGCACTATTTATCTGAATTAGAAGATGATCAAACATTAGTTATGTATTCAGGTCATCCTATGGGAATGTTTCCTTCACATAAAAATGCGCCTAGAGTGGTAGTTACCAATGGAATGATGATTCCAAATTACAGTAAACAAGACGATTGGGAAAAATACAATGCGTTGGGTGTTACGCAATACGGGCAAATGACAGCAGGAAGTTATATGTACATTGGTCCTCAGGGAATTGTACACGGAACTACTATTACTGTGTTGAATGCTGGAAGGAAAATTTCAAAAAGTGGAGAAGATTTAGCCGGTAAATTATTTTTAACATCTGGTTTAGGAGGTATGAGTGGTGCGCAACCTAAAGCAGGAAATATTGCAGGATGTATTACAGTTTGTGCAGAAGTGAATGCGAAAATTACAGAAATTCGATTGTCGCAAGGATGGATTGATGAAAAAATAACTGATTTAGATGCATTAGTTGCAAGAGTGAAGAAAGCGAAGGCTAACAAAGAAGTTATATCAATAGCTTATTTAGGAAACATCGTTGAGGTTTGGGAAAAGTTTGATACAGAAAACATCTATGTTGATTTAGGTTCTGATCAAACGTCATTGCACAATCCTTGGGCAGGTGGATATTATCCTGTTGAACTCTCATTTGAAGATGCCAATGAAATGATGGCAAGTAAACCAGCATTATTTAAAGAAAAAGTGCAGGAAAGTTTAAGACGACAAGCTGCTGCAATTAACAAACACACTGCTAAAGGTACTTACTTTTTCGATTACGGAAATGCCTTTTTATTAGAGGCAAGTAGAGCAGGGGCCGCTATTTATGTAGATTCAAAGGGGAATTTTTGCACTAAAGAAACACTCTCTTCCCTTGGGGAAGAGAGTGAGAGATGGGCTTACCCGTCATATGTGCAAGATATTATGGGGCCTATGTGTTTTGATTATGGTTTTGGACCTTTTCGTTGGGTGTGTACAAGTGCCAATCCTTCTGATTTGTTAAAAACGGATGCCATTGCTTGTGAAGTATTAGAAGAATTAATGAAAAATTCACCTGTTGAGATTCAGCAACAAATGGCTGATAATATTCAGTGGATTAAAGGAGCACAAGAAAATAAATTAGTAGTGGGCTCACAAGCGCGTATTTTATATGCTAATGCGGAAGGGAGAATGAAAATTGCAGAAGCATTTAACAACGCAATTAAAAATAATGAAATATCGTCACCCATTGTATTAGGAAGAGATCACCATGATGTTTCAGGAACTGATTCTCCGTATCGTGAAACTTCTAATATTTACGATGGCTCTCAATTCACTGCTGATATGGCCATTCAAAATGTAATTGGAGACAGTTTTAGAGGAGCAACTTGGGTTTCTATTCACAATGGTGGTGGAGTAGGTTGGGGTGAAGTAATAAATGGCGGTTTTGGTATGGTTCTTGATGGTAGTATAGAGGCAGAAAAGCGTTTAAAAAGTATGCTTTTTTGGGATGTAAATAATGGAATTGCTCGCAGAAATTGGGCACGTAATGAAGGAGCAACTTTTGCTATTAAAAGAGCTATGGAAGTTGAGCCAAAGTTAAAAGTTACGGTACCAAATGCAGTAGACGATTCGTTATTAAAAGATTTATTTCACTAGTTAAATTTTATTTAAAATGAAAGCATTTAAATTACTACCAGTAGCATTTTTATTTTTATTAGCTTCTTGTGGCTCAGTAAGAGTTTCAACGGATTATGATTCTACTATAGATTTTACGAAATATAAAACGTTTGCTTTTTATAAAAAAGGAATTGATAAAGTTGAAATTTCAGATTTAGATAAGCGAAGAATTTTAAAAGCCGTAGAAAGTGAACTATTAGCTTTAGGTTTTACAAAATCTGAACAACCAGATGTATTGGTTAATATTTTTACGAAGTCTAGAGAAAAAATAGATATTTATAATAATAACAATAATATGTTTTTTGGTTGGCATCCATGGTACTATGGACCAAATTTTGGCACACAAATTTCTCAATATACAGAGGGCACTTTGTTTATCGATCTAATTGATGCCAATAAAAAAGAGCTAGCTTGGCAAGGAATAGGAAGCGGCGCTTTAAGTTCTGCAAGGAATATGGCTAAAAAAGAGGAAAGAATAAAGGAATTTGTGACTGAAATAATGGCAAAATATCCTCCAGGAAAAGAATAAATAAAATGTAGTTTATAAAACAAAAAAACGTTCTGTATGTACAGAACGTTTTTTGTTAATTTTGTGAAATGAATTTTAAAAAGCCAATACCCTTAGAAGAAGGTGATTATTATACAAATGAGCAGGGTTATCGTGTTTTTACGAAACAATACCACTTAAAGCGCGGTTATTGTTGTAAAAGTGGTTGTAAACATTGTCCGTTTGGATATGATAATAAAATAGATTGATAAAAAATAACTTAATAGTACCTAAAACAAAATTATATGATGTTAAAAAGAATTGCCCTAATCATTGTGATTTTTCAACTTACTGCTTGCGCAGAATTGCAACAAGTAATTAATCAGTTACCAAATGGAGGAATCACAAACGATCAAATTGCCAATGGTTTAAAAGAAGCTCTAAACAATGGAATTACCAATCAAGTTTCAACACTTGCCGTTGAAGATGGTTTTTTTAAAAATGAATTAACCAGAATTCTGTTGCCTGAAGAATTACAAAAAGTTGATAAAACATTACGAAGTATTGGGTTGTCAAAAGTGGCGGATGAAGGATTAAAAGTATTGAATAGAGCTGCTGAAGATGCGGTAAGTGAAGCAATTCCAATTTTTGTGGATGCCATTAAAGGAATGACCTTTGCGGATGCTAAAAATATTTTATTGGGTGATAAAAATGCGGCAACTAACTATTTACAAAGTGCGACCTCTGAAGCGTTGTATCAAAAATTCAATCCAATCATTCAACAGTCTTTTCAAAAAGTAGGAGCTGATAAAATTTGGACAGATTTAATAACAAAATACAACAATTTACCTTTAACAAATGATGTAAATCCTGATTTAACCGATTATGTGACAGGAGAAGCACTAAAAGGAGTGTTTACGATGGTTGAGGTTGAAGAAAAAGAAATTAGAGCAAACGTGGGTAAACGTACTACTGATTTATTGCGTACAGTTTTTGCTTTACAAGATTAATATATTCTTTAAAAACTACACTAATTATTAGTGTAGTTTTTAATTATGTCTTTTACATTTTTACTATCCTCAGCAGCAGTTACTTGATCATTTTTGTAAATTACTTTTCTATCTTTATCTAACACAAATGTCCAGCGAGAAGCTGTTACACCTCTTGTGAGTTCAAAAGAATCACCATTAAATTCTTTAGTGATTGAACCACCATCTTTTGTTGGTACACTAAATATTTTTGCAATGTTTCCATTGGTATCTGATAGTAATAGGAAATTCAATTGATATGATTCTTTAAATTGTTTCAAGTTTTGAACTTCATCACCACTAACTCCAATAACGGTTGCACCCATTTCATCAAAGCTACTTTTATCATCACGGTAGGCACAAGCTTGTGCGGTGCAGCCACCTGTCATAGCAGCAGGATAAAAATACACAACTAAAAAATCAGTTGTTATAGTTGATGAATTCCAATCAGCACTTTGGTCATCTAGAGCTGAAAATTCAGGAACCGTATCCCCAACTTTTAATTCAGTTGTGTTTTGTGTATTGCAAGAAATAGTTAGTAATAAAATTGCAATTAAGTGTAGTGTGTTTTTCATTTTTTTAGTTTTATAGCTACAATAGTACTAAAATAGTAGCATATGATCGATTAGTTATTCATATTTTTTGATACAAACAATAGTTTATTATTAATAATGAACTAGATCTAAATAATTTTAAAAATATTGCAATCTATTCCGCCACACTATCAATCAATACAGTTAATATTTCAATGGCTGCTTTTGATATTTTTGTTCCTGGTCCGTACACACCTACCACACCTGCGTCAAATAAAAACTGATAATCTTGCGCTGGAATTACTCCACCAGCTATTACCATAATATCTTCACGGTTGTATTTCTTTAATTCTTCAATTACTTGTGGAACTAGTGTTTTATGACCCGCAGCTAATGATGAAATTCCTAAAATATGCACATCATTTTCTATGGCTTGTTTTACGGCTTCTTTAGGCGTTTGAAACAAAGGACCAATATCAACATCAAAACCTAAATCGGCATAACCTGTTGAAACTACTTTTGCACCACGATCGTGTCCATCTTGTCCTAATTTAGAAATCATAATTCTTGGTCTTCTTCCTTCTAACTCAGCAAATTTATCTGCTAAATCTTTAGCTTTTTTAAATTCTTTGTCGTCTTTAATCTCTTTGCTATACACCCCTGAAATTGATTTAATAGTTGCTTTATATCTTCCAAAAACAGTTTCTAATGCGTCTGAAATCTCACCAAGAGTTGCTCTTTTTTCAGCTGCAATTACTGCCAAATCTAATAAATTTCCGTCACCGGATTTCGCACATTTTGTTAAATTTTGCAATGCGTTTTCAACATCTTTAGTGTTTCTACTAGATTTTAATTTAGTCAAACGTTCAATTTGAGAAGATCTCACAGCATCATTATCAACTTCTAAAATTTGTAAAGGGTCTTCTTGGTCTAGTTTGTATTTATTTACACCAACTATAACATCTTGATTACTATCTATTCTGGCTTGTTTTTTTGCTGCAGCTTCTTCAATACGCATTTTTGGTATTCCAAGCTCAATTGCCTTTGTCATTCCTCCAAGTTCTTCAACTTCTTGCAATAATTCCCAAGCTTTGTTTACCATTTCTTCCGTTCTATTTTCAACAAAAGTAGAGCCAGCCCACGGATCAACAGTTTTAGTAATATTGGTTTCTTCTTGAATATAAATTTGGGTATTTCTTGCAATACGAGCTGAGAAATCAGTTGGTAACGCAATGGCCTCATCTAAGGCATTTGTGTGTAAGCTTTGTGTACCTCCTAAAGCCGCCGCCATAGCTTCAATTGCAGTTCGTGCTACATTATTGAATGGATCTTGCTCGGTTAAACTCCAGCCGCTTGTTTGACAATGAGTTCTTAATGCCAATGATTTTTGGTTTTTAGGATTGAATTGTTTCACAATTTTAGCCCAAAGCATGCGGGCTGCACGTAATTTTGCAATTTCACTAAAATGATCCATTCCAATCGCCCAGAAAAACGATAATCGAGGCGCAAATGAATCAATATCCATACCGCTAGCAATTCCTGTTTTAAGGTATTCTAATCCATCGGCTAGGGTGTAAGCCAATTCAATTTCAGGAGTTGCACCTGCCTCTTGCATATGATAGCCAGAAATTGAAATAGAATTAAATTTTGGCATATTTTTACTGGTATAAGCAAAAATATCTGCAATAATTTTCATGGAAGGAGTAGGTGGATAAATATAGGTGTTACGCACCATAAACTCTTTTAAAATGTCATTTTGAATGGTACCTGCTAATAAATTTTCCGTAACTCCTTGCTCTTTGGCAGCAACAATATAAAAGGCTAATATTGGTAATACAGCCCCATTCATAGTCATTGAAACCGACATTTTATCTAATGGAATTTGATCGAAGAGTATTTTCATATCTTCCACCGAGTCTATGGCTACACCCGCTTTCCCCACATCACCTTGCACACGCTCGTGATCAGAATCATATCCACGGTGCGTAGCTAAATCAAACGCAACCGATAATCCTTTTTGACCAGCGGCTAAATTTCTTCTGTAAAAAGCATTGCTTTCTTCAGCCGTTGAAAAACCTGCATATTGGCGAATAGTCCAAGGTCTGCGAACATACATTGTAGAATAGGGACCACGCAAATTTGGAGCAGTTCCTGCAATATAATTTTCATGTTCAAAATAAGTATCTTTATTATTTTGACTATTTACGGTAACTTTTGAAAAATCTTTACGCTTCATCTTTCAACCTTTTAAGTTCTAATTCTTGCGCTAAACGCTTTTGAATTATGGGAATTATAAGTGTTTTTTTGGGATTTCGCTGAACAGAAGTTGGTACTTGTATATCATGTTTCATATGGTCATGCTCATTTGGATATTTATTTGTTCCTAATAAAACCATGGCTCCTGAATTAAATTGTTTTTGTTCTTTTCTTGCGTTTTCTGAAATTTTACGTTGAATAGTTCCTTCTTTTAGTTGTTGTAAAAAACCGCCACTTTTCTCAATTTCTTTAAAAATTTCTAATGCTTTTTCAGCTATTTGCTTTGTGATCACTTCAATATAATAAGAATTCGTAGCAATGCTTTGTGCATTCTTAAAATAGCTTTCTTCCTTTAAAATTAATAATTGATTTCTTGCAATTCGTTCGCCAAACTCATTTGAATGATGAAAAACAGTATCGTAAGATGCATTTGAAATGGTATTTGCACCACTTAAAATAGCACTCATACTTTCGGTAGTAGTTCGAAGCATGTTTACATTATAATCGTAAATTGTTTTGTTACGTAAGCTTGATTCAGCAAAAATTTGTGCGTTCGCGGTGGTATTATATTCACCTAAAATTAAATTATATAAATATTTAAACGCTCTAATTTTAGCAATTTCAAAGAAATAATTAGAGCCTATAGCAAAATTAAATTGAATGAAAGGAGCAATTTCACCACCAAATTTGTTTAAATATTCGTTTGCATGAGCTAAGGCGTAAGCAACTTGTTGTATGTTGTTAGCTCCAGCATTTTGATACAAGTTTGAATGAACGCTAAGTATAAATTTTGAAGTGTTATTTTTAAGTAAAATTTCAACAGTTTCAAAATCTTCCTTTAATGAAGAGTACCAATTTCCGCTTTTTGCAAGATTTCCAATAATATCGACATTATAAAATACAGATTCATTCTTTAATAATTGAGTAAGTTCAAGTATGAAATTTTGATCTAAAAAGTTAAGTTGAAAGTGAAATTCAATATTTTTAGTTAGAAGATTACTCAGTAATTTTTGTGTTTCGAAAGGTTTTTCAGCAATAAACTTTAAGGCATTTGCACCTTTATTTATGATGTCTAGCGCAATTTTATTTGCTGCATCTTCAGAAGTAATTGTGATTTTTTGACAAATTTTAAAATCTTCTTTTGATGTTGGAATTACTAACTTCTCAAAATCATCTAAATGATAAAATGGTTTGATGGTAATTCCTTCGTTCGTTTTGGTAAGAAGAGTTTCATTATAATCGGCTCCTTTTAAATCGAATTGAATTTTTTGTTTCCAAGAAGCTGCAGAACTAGGCTCAAAATCTTGATTTATTAAGGTACTCATAGTTGTATTTTTGTTAATTTAGATACTAAAAGCAAATATTAATTTTGTTACTTTTTTTCTAAAGTATCATATTCTATTAAATATATTTCCTCATTTTCTTTTTTCATATGGTATTCCTCTCTCGCAAACTTTTCTAATTCCTCCTTATTTTTTAGTTTTTCTATTAATTCTTTATCTTGATTAATTTCCTTTTGATAGTATTCTTTTTCAGCATTTAGTTTATTAATTTCTTTATCAAATTCTAAATGATTTAAGAAAGAGTTTTCATCAAAAAAAAACATCCAAACAATAAAAAACAAAGCAAAAATTATATATTTATTTGTTATAAATTTTACAATTGGTTTTTTTTTGAATTGACTAAATTTCATGAACTATAATTTATTAGTAATTACAGTTCTAACGATATCAACTGCTACCGTATTGTACCGATCATTTGGTATAATTATGTCGGCATAATTTTTTGTAGGTTCAATAAACTGTTGATGCATTGGTTTTAGTGTGTTTTTATAACGTGTTATAACTTCATTTACATCTCTTCCTCGTTCTTCAATATCTCTTCGTAATCGCCTAATCAATCGCTCGTCTGTATCGGCATGGACAAATATTTTGATGTCAAATAAATCTCTTAATTCTTTATTATTAAAAATTAAAATTCCTTCAATAATAACCACTTTACGAGGATGTGTAATTAAGGTGTCTTTTGTGCGATTATGCGTTACAAATGAATACACAGGTTGTTCAATTGCTTTCCCAGCTCTTAGTTGATTTAAATGTGAAACCAACAATTCAAAATCAATAGCTTTTGGATGATCGAAATTTATTTTTGTACGCTCTTCATAAGATAAATTAGTTGTTTTATTATAATAAGAGTCTTGAGAAATTACACAAACTTCATCAGCAGGAAGTTCATGCAATATTTGGTTTACTACGGTTGTCTTTCCGCTTCCTGTACCTCCGGCAATTCCAATAATAAGCATAAAGAGAATAGTTATAAATTCACACAAATTTAATGAATATATATAACTAGAAAACGGATTTTTATTATTTTTTGAAACCTACAGGAATATAGGGTTAAAAAAATAATGAAGATTTATGCATTTTTTTAAGCAAATTTATCAGCTGCCATGAATAATTGCCCTCGTATGTTAAAAAATAGTAACATAGAAATTCAAGAGTATTTAAATGTTTTTTAGAAAATTATTTTATAAATTTTGAAGTTAGTGTATGGATAAAAAGAATATTACCTAAAGCATTATAACCTTCAAAAAACTCAATAGGATTTTCTGATTTCATAATACTTTCGTGAAAACCAATTAAAGTAAGGTCAGCATCTGCTGAATACTCATTTATTAAATCTGTTCTATTTTTATTTTCATCTAAAGGAAGCACATGAATATTATTTGCAGATATAGGAATTCTACCTGTTGAAGTTAATTCTATTAAGTTAGATTGTTCTTTAAGCAAATCTTCTTTTTTAAAGGTTGCGAAAATTTTAATTTGTCCGTTCTTCCAATCAGGATGCCCTAAAATTATATAAGAAATTAAAATCATTAAATTGGCATTTTCATAATCTACTTTTCGTATCCAAATATGGATATCTCTTTTATAGCCAAACCCTTTGTCTGAGGTGGCTAATATTCCTAAATCATAGTTAGCAGTTTTTAAAATACTGTAATTATCAATAATAGTAGAAAGCCATTCATGTTGTCCTTTTTTATATTCAAAAAGCATCATGTTATTTGCTTTTCCAGAAATACCAGGTTGTTGCATAGCTTGCACTATTGCTGCTGTGTTAGAGGGTGAAATAATAGTTTCTAAAAAAATATTTGACTTACTTATAGAGGCTATTTTTATTAACTTTTCTAGCTTTTTTTCTGCAATTTTTTTTGATTCATTCGAAAAATATGCTTTTTCAAAATGGATAAAAGTTCCAAAACCGTAACGGTGTGATATCCACTTCATTAATTCTAATGCGCCATAACGCTCAAAACTATCTTTAGAAAGGCATAAAACAGATGGGCGCCAGTTTTCTTCGTTATTATCTTTATCTGTTTTTTGAAGAAAAACTTGCAAGGTTCTACTA
>NZ_JABDRI010000100.1 GCF_013041805.1 Lutibacter sp. | reverse complement strand
TATTGGAATATTACATTAATCAGTTTTCCACTCTGGTCAATTATTGGATACATAGAACCAAAAACCCAAAGTTTTTTAGGAATAGATAGGTTATCCTCACCTGTTTCTGACCCAAGCCAAAACATTTCAAAACGGGAACTTTTATGATTTTTAAATACATCATCCAAAATATATGTTAAACCCTGATTACTAAAATTTTCATCTTCCAGAATATTGTATTTGGTAATATCCATATCTGCTGGAATTTCAAGTGTATCACGTAATACTTGATTAACCCTTACCAAATATCCATTTGGATCAGCAATCCACATGGCGAAAGGACTATTTTCAATAATAGAATCTAGGAAATTAACTTGATTTATGTATTTAAGTTCATTCTCCTTCAATTTTTGTTCTGCTTCTTTTCGCTCTGTAATATCATCAAAGGTTGTAAAAACTTGTGTCGGTTTTTTTGAAGTATCACCAAAAATAGGAAAAGCATTTATCTGAATCCATCTATAATTATTTTCTTTAGCATTGAAAACTCCCATAATGGTATCTTTAACAGGGAAACCTGTTTTTAAAGCTTCTATACTTGGGTGGGTTTCTCCTAAAAAATCAGATCCATCTTCTTTTATCGCCTTCCAATTAGAATCATAAGATGTTTTACCACAAAGTTGATCATAGGTTAAACCTAATATTTTTAAAGCAGCTGCATTTGCTTCAATTATAGCACCAGTTTTATCTTGATATACTACTCCTTGAGGCATTGACTCAAATAAATACTTATAACGAAGTTCAGTTTCGGATAGTTTTGAAGTCTTTTTCCCCATAGAAGAGTTTTTATATTTTGGAATTAGAATATAATTTATAGCTATCTAAATTAATTAAAATAATTAATAAAAACCATTTTAAAAATCAATTCTAATAAGAGAGCATTATTCATATAAAAAAACTTATTATGAATGAATAGATTGTTCATAATAAGTTTTAATACTTATATATTGCAATTAATTTCTTAACTATCTAATTAGATAGTATTGTTTTAATTAATTGCTCGGTTCCTTCCGCTTTATCGAAAAAACCATCAGCACCCAATCGAAGACACGTTTGCTCTAATTCTGAACTAGACGTGAAAACATAAACTGATGGTTTTATATCTTTTTTTTGTATATATTTTAAAATATCTACCCCATTTCCATCGGGTAATCTTAAATCTAAAATGATATCTGATGGATTATTATTATTTAAATAAGTTATGGCTTCATTAAATGTAGAAACACAAAAGATAGAAAAAATTCCTTTTTCGTTGAGTTTTTTTTCAGTAAACTGAGAAATCTCAATATCATCTTCTACAATAAGAAGTTTTATAGGCATATTACCAATTATTTTTCTATTCTTTTTTAACACCATCAAAGTTAACATGTCACTCGTTTTATTTTAGTAAGCATTTTCCTTAAAAATCGATAACAATATCCTTACTGTTAATCTTATTCGTTTATTTAAAGCGTTCATTAAGCACTTTGTGCCTTTATATTTATTTTTGGAAGTGTAAAAAAGAACGAACTACCTTCATTTAACACAGATGAAACTTTTAATGTTCCTCCCAATAAATTAATAATTTCTTTAGAAATAGTTAGCCCAATACCGTTTCCTTCAATAGCATTTTTTTCAGTGAACTCAAGCTGTCTAAAAGGCTCAAAAATAGATTCTAATTCAGTTGCTTTAATTCCAATCCCTGTATCTTTAACCGTAAATAAAATATTCTCTTCCTGATTTTTCACAAATAAACATACAGAACCACCTTGAGTAAATTTAAATGCATTAGATGTTAATTGTATCAATACTTGACAGAGCTCGTCAAAATTAGACTCTATTGAAGTTGTGGCTAGTGAAGGATCAACATTACAACTAAAATTGATAGTACTATCGTCATAAGTTTTAGTTATTTCTTTCTCAACAAAGGTTAAAACATCTATTAAGCTAATTTTATTTTTTTGGAAAGCATAACTTTTAGCATCTA
Source organism: Lutibacter sp. (assembly GCF_013041805.1). Taxonomy (GTDB): domain Bacteria; phylum Bacteroidota; class Bacteroidia; order Flavobacteriales; family Flavobacteriaceae; genus Lutibacter. The sequence continues at coordinate 19,474 of NZ_JABDRI010000100.1, read as the reverse complement.
ACATTGATACTTTAATAATATCTTTAATGGTATGAAAAAGACGATTACTACTTTTTTTAATTAATGAAGCATATTTTAATTGTTTTTCTAAACTAAAATCTGATTCTAATTCTTCTATAAGAGATGTAAACCCTAAAATTCCATTCATTGGAGTTCTAATTTGATGATTTACATTATGTAAAAAAGCTGTTTTTAATCGGTTACACTCTTCAACGTTTTTTTTCATTTCAATAGCGGTATCTTCTAAATGCTTTTTTGCTGTTATATCATTTAAGGTGGCTAAATAAATAGTATCACCATTTTGTTTTAATAAACTAGTTGATAATAAACATGTTTTTTTAACAAGTTTATCTTTTTCAATTATTTTAAAAGTAAGCTCTTCCTCATCGTATTCTTGTTTTTTATGAATTGTATTTTCAATACATTGAAACAATGAACTGATGGGGATCAGTTCATTGTCAATTGTCATAGTGGGGTCGATAGTTTTAATATGTTGCAATAAATTAATTAGAGGAGCTCCTTTTAACTTATCATTACTTAAGTGACATTTAAAATAGTTTTTTCCTGCATTATTAATTCTTTGTAGTTTAAAATTTGTATCAAAAATAAAAAGTACATTAGTTGCGTTGTTAAAAATTGAGTCAAGAAGTATATCTTGTTCTTTCAATTTTATTGAAGAGGCTTTAAGCTCATTTTCATACATTAAGTCTATTGAATTTTTTTTAATAAAATTATAAACTATAGGGCTTCCATTAGAATTTAATAATTTTGAATCATATTCAACTTCCAGGCTCTTACCACAATTGGCAATTAAAGTTGTATTAAAACGATATTGTTTATGTTGTAACAAAACAGCAATTCTTTTCTCAAAATTTAACTGATTAAAATCTTTTTCTAAATCTTTTATATTCATTTCTAGCAAACTATTTTTGCTATATCCTAAAAAGTCAATTGCTTTTTGATTAACTTTTAATAACCTCCCATTTGTATCGTTTAGAATTAATACATTATTATTACTATCAAAATCTTCATCGAATTTTAATAAATCTTCTGGTTCAATTCTTTTATTAATATTTCTATTGTTAATCATGTTCGCCATTTAATGAGTAATACATCTGTGAATTTTCACACTACAAAGATTTAAAATATCATGGCTGCAATCAATAAGGAAGTTGCTTATATTGAGACGTAAAATGATTAAAAGCTGTCATTTAGTTGCTTAAAGAATAAAGTAAAAGAAGTCTTTTAAAAAAAATAGGCACCTATTTTTAACAAAAAAATCCTTATTTATATTAATTATGAAGTGAGGTTTTATTTTGGGGCTATTGTTTTTAAACTTTAAAACCAATCAACATTTAAAAAATTAGTACTTTTCATCGCGCTTTTCATATAAAAGTAAAAAGTAAATGAATGCTAAAAAAACTAAAAACAAATCTTTAAATTCGAAAGTGTAATTAGTAAATAAAGACATTGTACATTTTGTAGGTGGCATCTCATTTGCGGATGAAAATAGAGTAGAAATTAAAAAAATAAAAACAAATATTTTTATTTTTTTTGATTGACTTGAAACTTTTAAAAAGTGCATTAGTTGATACATTAGGTAATAATTAAGCAACAAAAGTGATTAATTATTTATAAGGTATCAATAAGCATTTATCTTAAAATAAAACAAAATAGCACTTAATCATCTAAAGTCGTTAATCCTGATTTAATAGCATATTTAGTTAATTCTGGTAAAGTCCTCAGGTTTAATTTATCCATAATGTTTTTTCTATGAGCGTCAACTGTTTTAAAACTAATAAATAATACTTCTGCTATTTCTTTAGAAGATTTACCCTCTGTAATTAATTGAAGAATTTCTTTTTCTCTTGAACTTAATTCTGTTTCCTCTTCGGTTAAAGTAAATAAATATTCATTAATTAATAATGAAGAAATTTCTTGAGCTATGTATTTTTGGTTTCTTATAACCATTTGTATTGCAGTAATTAATTCATCAGAATCACAGTCTTTTAGCAGATAACCATAAGCGCCAGCTTTAAGCATCCCTGATACAAATTGTTTATTAGAGTGCATTGATAAGGCAATAATTCTTATGTTAGGATTTGTTTCTAAAATTTGGCGAGTCGCTTCAACACCATTTAAATCGGGCATTGCAATATCCATTATTACTACATCGGGATTTTTACTAGTACATAGTTTAATTCCCTCTCTACCATTTACAGCTTCTCCAATTACTTCGAACTGGGAATTAGATTCAATAATTTTCCGCAAACCATCACGCATAATTTTATGGTCGTCAACCAAAATTATTTTAACCTTTTCACTCATGTAAGTTTGTCTTATTGTTTTTATTGAATACGGATAAAAGTATTTAGTACTTCAAATATAATTATTATAATTTATAATGAGCGATATACCTATTCAAAAATGCGATCATTTACAATTTAAATAGCGTTTTACTAAGATTCTTAAATAATTGTTTTAAGCAATTATATGGTTTTATTAAGATTTTTTCCTATTCCCAAAAATAACATGTTACTCTAGCTTTGTATTCAAATAAGAATAAAATTCATTTTTAAAATTTTTGGTATTATGATGGATATAGAAAATAAAATTAGTGGAAACGTTGATATTTTAAAAATGAACTATAAGTTATTACTAATTTTATTTTTTTCCGTTGATGTATGCCTAGCTCAAGGCAATGCAAAATCAACAGCACATATTTCTGCCAGAATCATAAATGTTAGCGACACGGCTACAATAAAAATGATTGAAATTGAAAAATCAATTAAAAATAGTGATAAACCCAAATTAGTGATTGAGGTTGGAATGACTTATGCTGATTTAATGGGGTTATTTAATAAGCCCGAAAGAATAATTGAAATGCCTAATCATAAGAAAAAATTAATTTATGATGATTGTTTTGTTTATATAAATGAATTTGAAATTGTTGAGATAGTTCGATTCAAAAAGAATAAACTACTCGATGAAAACTCGGCTATCTCTCCTAAAGATTTACCTCTTACAACCAATTGAAAAACTTACTACTTATTATTTATTATAATTACCAGAATTACAAAAGTTTTTATTTCAAATCATAGTCTTTTAATAATTTTCTACATTAAGAATTGTACTATTTTGTAATTCGAAATATAGTTAGTTTAATATAGTTGTATGTTTCAACTATGAAAATCTCAGCAAGTACAACTTATTTTAACTATTTAAGATTTACAAATAATTGTTTTAAGCAATATTATCGTTTAATTAAGATTTTTTCCTATTACCTAATAGTATATGCTACTATAGCTTTGTGGTGTAAGTATAATATAAAACTCATTTAAAATTTTGAGATATTATGAGAGATTCAGGTAAGAGAAATATTGGAGATGGCAATGTTTTAAAAATGAGACGTAAAAAAACGATCAATAAACTATCTAAATCTATTGAAAACTCAGGTGATATAATTATAAATACCGATCGTAATGGAATTATCACTTATGTTAATAAATCTTTTTGTGAGTTTTATGGCTATAGAAAAGAAGATATGGTTGGTAAAGTTACACCTAGAATTCTTAAAAGCGGCAACCATACAGAAAATTTTTACAATTCTTATTGGAGTACTTTATTGCAAAAAAAAAGAGTTAAAGGTTTTCAGTTTACGAATAAATGTAAGAATGGTAAAATAGTCCATGTAGAAGTTTCAGCAGACTCTATACTAGACGATAGCAAAGAAATAATTGGATTTTTAGCAATTCAACGAGATGTTACACAAAGAGTTAGGAATGAAAACGCTCAAAATGTTATTCTAAATATTGCCAATCTATCTCAAACAACAAGTGATATTGGTCAATTAATGAAATATATTCAGACTGAATTAGGAAAAGTTGTAGATACTACTAATTTTTATGTGGCTCTGTATAATGAAGAAACAGTTTCTTTTGATTTACCTTATTATACTAATGAAAAAGACCATATTAATAGCTTCCCTGCAGGAAAAACGTTGACTAGTTTGGTAATTAAAAAGCAAAGATCCCTACTACTTAAAGAAGTAGAGATCGATAAATTAATTAAGCAAAATATAATTGATGATATTGGTTTTAACTCAAAAGTTTGGTTAGGAGTTCCTCTTAAAGTAAAGAATAAAATAACTGGTGTATTTGTAGTACAAAGTTACGTTCACGAAGAGGCCTACACTATTGAAGATTTGCATATATTGGAAATTATTTCTAATCAAATAAGTATTACTGTAGAAAGAAATCTTTATGAAAAAAGGTTGTTGAAAGCACTAGAAACATCAAAATCCACCCAACTCCAACTTCAAAAACAGAACGAAGAAATAATATTGAACAATAATCGTATTGAAAGTTTATATAGAGTTTCTCAATTACAAGTAAATTCAACCCAAGAGTTATTAGATTATGCCTTACATGAAGCCATTAAACTTACAAGTAGTAAAATAGGATATATTTATTTTTATAATGAAGAAAGCAAACAATTTACGCTCAATACGTGGTCAAAAGATGTTATGAATGAATGTAGTGTAATGAATCCACTTACTTTATACGATTTAGAAAATACGGGTATATGGGGAGAAGCAGTTAGGCAAAGAAAACCAATTATGGTAAATAATTTTCTAGCAGAAAATGATTTGAAAAAAGGGACTCCTAATGGACATGTTATGTTGACCAAATTTTTAACAATACCTGTAATTTGTGAAAATACAATTGTTGCTGTAATAGGTGTCGCCAACAAAGTAGTTGATTACGATAATTCAGATATTCGTCAACTAAGTTTATTAATGGATAATGTATGGAAAGTATCAGAACGAACAATCCTTATTGATAAACTTAAAAGCGCTAAAGTAAAAGCAGAAGAATCAGACCGTTTAAAATCAGCTTTTTTAGCAAATATGAGTCATGAAATAAGAACCCCCATGAATGCGGTTTTAGGGTTTGCAGAATTACTTAAAAGTCCAAATCTTTCTGGAGATAAACAAAAGAAATATATTGATATTATTACAAAAAGTGGTAATAGGTTACTAAAAACAATATCAGATATTGTAGATATTTCTAGAATTGAAGCAGGCCATTTACAAGTAAATAATAGATTTATAGATATTCATAAAACATTAAAAGATATTTTAACAATTTTTCAGCAGAATTTACTTGAAAAAAATCTTCAAATAAAAGTAAATTGTTCATTATTAGAAACGCAATCAAATATTTATACTGATTCATTAAAAATACATACTATTTTAGAAAATCTTATAATGAATGCTATAAAATTTACGCATAAAGGTTTTATAGAAATAAATTGTTGTTTAAAAAACGAGGAACTATTAGTAACAATAAAGGATACTGGAATTGGCATCCCAATAAGTCGTCAATCAGCTGTTTTTGATCGTTTTATACAGTCAGACATTGAAGATAAAGAGGTGTATGAAGGATCTGGTTTAGGTTTAGCAATTGCTAAGTCATATGTAGAAATATTGGGTGGTAAACTATGGTTAAAATCTAAAGTAGGTGTTGGTTCTACATTCTTCTTTACAATACCTTATAAAACAGCTTAATAGTAAATAGAGTATAATAACTTAATAAGAATATGTATAGTTAAAAAAATTAGAATTTAGTTATAGATAATTCAATAATCTTCCTCTATGCAATTTTTCTTCAATAAAAGGATGTGTCTAAAATTCTTTTTAACTAATAATATACTTCATTATTAGTGTCAAATAATCTACGAAAACATTTGAGTAACTAAACTTTATTAATATTGTTAATTTAGGGGGCATTCAATAACTTTGAACGCATCTTAAAAATGATAAATTATCTAAATTTGAATGAGGTAAAATGTTTTTTAAGGAATTGAAACTACTAAACTAAATTAATTAAAAATGACGACTGAAATACTTCAAAAAGAAGGATTAAAAAAAATAAGAGAAGATTATCAATATTTAATTACATTATTTAAAGAAATGTTGATAAATATTGGCGAAAAGGACTTAGCTGAAGGCTTACCAATCGACAATTTTTCTGTAAAAAAAACAACTAATTATTCGAATGAAAAGTTTACTCAGGCAATAGGAATGTGCTTTGAACTACTAAATTTAGTTGAAGAAAATGCAGCAACCCAGTATAGAAGAAAATCTGAAACGCAGTTTGGAATAGCTTCTGCTAAGGGCTCTTGGGGTTGTACCTTAGATCAATGGAAAACCGAAGGAATTAATGAGTCTAAAATCGCTGAAAAAATAAGAGGAGTTAAAGTAGTACCAGTTTTAACTGCTCATCCAACGGAAGCCAAGAGATTGACCGTAATTGACATTCACCGAGAATTATACTTATTGTTGGTTAAAAAAGAAAATCCAAATTGGTCAACTTCAGAGCAATCACGTTTAAAACAAGAAATTACTAGCTTAATGGAGCGCTGGTGGAGAACAGGTGAAATTTATCTTGAAAAACCACGCCTTGAAGATGAAAGAAATAATTTGATGCATTATTTTAACAATGTTTTTCCTGAAGCTGTTAGATTAACAGATCAACGTTTAAAAGATGCTTGGGTAGAAATGGAATTTTCTCCTGAATTATTAGAATGGCCGGAACATTTCCCTTTAATCCAATTTGGAAGTTGGGTAGGAGGGGATAGAGATGGACATCCGTTTGTTACACCTGAGTTTACTGCTTCAACTTTGCGATTACACCGTAGTTTAATGTTAAAAATGATTCAAAAACATTTAGTTGATTTAGCGGGTAAACTAAGTTTTTCAAGTTTTCAAAATGAAATATCTCCTACGTTTCTTATCGAGTTGGAAGAGAAAGCAATATTATTTGGGTCCAAAGGCGAAAAAGCTTTAAAACGAAATCCATCTGAACCATTACGTCAATATATAAATCTATTATTAGTTCAGTTAAATAATACGATTAAAGATAGCTGTACTTTAGGGGAAGGAAGCTATTTTAAATCATCTGATGATTTAGCGATGGAGCTTAAAAAACTAAGAGAACTGCTTATTAATTTAGGTGCTGTGCAAATTGCGAAGCAATGGTTGTTTCCTATTGAAAGATTGGTGCAATGCTTTGGTTTTCACTTAACAAAATTGGATATTCGACAAAATAGTGAGTACCATGAAAAGGTAATTAGTCAATTATTGGTTGCGTCAGGTTTTAATGATTCTGATTATGGTAGTTGGGATGAAGAAAAACGATTGGCTTTTTTAAATGAAGAATTAAAAAGTAAACGTCCGTTTTTAGTAGAAGGTGTTTCTTGTGGTGTTGAGGCCGATAATGTGCTTGGTTATTTACGTGAAGTAAAAACGTACATAGATCTTTATGGAACAGAAGGAATTGGTTCTATAATTGTTAGTATGACACGAAGTTTAAGCGATTTACTAGTAGTGTATTTACTGCTTAGAGAAGTTGGGTTACAAGATGCCGGTCTTCCAGTAGTTCCTCTTCTAGAAACGGTTGATGATTTAATTGCTGGTCCTGAAATTTTAACGTCATTCTTAAAACATCCAATAGTTGAAAAACAACGCTTAAATTCTGAATCTTTTGTGCAAGAGGTGATGTTGGGTTATAGTGATAGTAATAAAGACGGTGGAATTTTAACAAGCCGTTGGAATATATATAAGGCAGAAGAAAACCTTACGAGAGCAGCGAATCAATTTGATGTAAAACTGTGCTTTTTTCATGGTCGAGGAGGAACAATTAGTAGAGGTGGAGGAAAAATCCATAGATTTTTAGATAGTATGCCTCCTGGTTCAATGAGTGGACAAATTAAAATGACTGTACAAGGAGAGTCTATTGCGAATTTATTTGCCAACCGTTTAACGGCTACCTATAATTTAGAAATGTTTGTTGCGGGTACAGCGAGGCAATCTATGATTGAAGAATCTAAAGTTATAGAAGAAAATCGCGATAGAATAATGGATGAAATAGTAGAGTTTACGAGAGAAACCTATAGAAAACTATTAGACCATCCAAACTTTATAGAATTTTATACTGCCGTAACTCCGATTGATGTTTTAGAACAAAGTAAAATTGGATCAAGACCTGTTCGCAGAACAGGACAACGTTCCTTAGAAGATCTTCGTGCGATTCCGTGGGTATTTAGTTGGAATCAATCAAGATTTAATATTAGTGGGTGGTTTGGAACTGGTTCGGCTTTAGTTGAATTTCAAAAAAAATATCCAGCTGATTTTGAACAATTGAAAATATTAGCAAAAGATTGGCCTTTCTTAAAATACAGTCTTATTCAGATAGAATCAAATTTACTGAACTCTGATATTGAAATAATGAACGCGTTTGCTGATTTTGTTGAAAATCCAAAGATAAAACAAGAGTTGATGAGCTTAATCTTAAATGATTATAATAATTGTTTAGATGAAATTGAAGAAATTATGGAAACTTCAGCTGAAGTTAGACGAATTTCTAAACTAGATGACAACAAATTAAGAAATAACTCATTAAGAGCATTGCACGAAATTCAAATTGATTATTTGACAAAGTGGAGAAATCTTAAAGATTCGAATTCAAAAGAAGGTGACGGCTATTTAATGTTATTGTTATTGCTTGTAAATGCATTATCAGGTGGACTAAAAGGTACTGGTTAAAAAATTTAAAATAGAACTTACAATAGTTATTAGATTGATAAAAAACCTAATTAAAATTTAACTAGATTTTTTAAGTTCTAGAAAATATCATTGCTTTTGGATGAGAAAATTTTAAATTAATATTTTAATAATCTTCATCAGAATAAATATGCAATTTTATATTTTTAGAATTGTTATCTTGCAGTGAGCAAAGTTCAATTTTAATTTTTTGCCTTGAAATCTTTTAGAAAATCTTTTTTATTATTCGTGTTAATTTCTCTTGCTCTTAATGCACAAGAACTACCTCCTATTGTAAATTATTCTCCCAAAGATTACGAAGGGGGAAATCAAAATTGGAAAATTGATCAATCTGATAGTAATTATATCTATGTTGGAAATAATAGTGGATTACTTGAATATAATGGAGCGAACTGGAAAATTTACCCTTCAATCAATCATTCAATAATTAGATCTGTTCAAGTTATTGGTGAAAAGATTTTTACGGGTTGTTATATGGACTTTGGATTTTGGAAAAGAAATTCATTTGGGAATTTAACGTATACTTCACTTGTTGAAAAATTACCTGAGCCATTATTAGATGATGAATCGTTTTGGAACATATTACATGTAGATAACTATGTGTTGTTTCAGTCTTTAAATCGAATATATATATATAATCTTATTGATGAATCGTTTAAAGTTCTTGATGTCATATCTAAACGAGCCGTACTTTTTAAAGTAAGAAATAATGTTTATTTTCAAGAATCTGATAAAGGTATTTATAAAATTGAAAATGGAAAAGCTACCTTAGTTTCAAATGAGTTAGTATTTAAAAATAAAGTTGTTGTAGGCGTTTTTTTTAAAAATAAAAAACTTCTTTTTTTAACTGAAGAAGGAAAGTTTTATTTTTTAGAAAATGAAAAGATAATTGAATGGAATATTGACGCCTCCCAAATGTTAAGTTCAAAAAGTATTTATTGTAGTACCATGCTATCTGATGATAGTTTTGTTTTAGGTACTATAGCAGATGGAATCTATCATATCAATGCAGATGGTGAATTAATTCAAAGTATAAATAAAGAAAAAGGCCTACTCAACAATACGGTTTTAAGTGTTTTTGAAGATCATGATAATAATGTTTGGCTAGGCTTAGATAATGGATTGAATATTATTAATATAGATTCACCATTTAAATATTTTAATGATACCAAAGGAAAAATAGGTTCAGTTTATAGTTCAATTATTTTTAGGGACAATTTATTTATTGGAACAAATCAAGGTTTATTTTTTAAGCCCTATAATTCTAATGAAGAATTGAAATTTATCGAAAATACAAAAGGTCAAGTTTGGTGTTTAAAAAGTTTTGATAACACCTTATTATGTGGGCATAATGAAGGTACTTTTATAATAGAAAATGAGAAGGCCATTAAAATTTCTGAGTTTTCAGGAACGTGGGACATTAAACAATTTTCTGGAAATCCTAATTTATTGCTACAAGGTAATTATAATGGAATTAGCGTTTTAGAAAAAGCAAATGGTAATTGGAAGTTTAGAAATAAAGTTAAGGGTTTTGATATTTCGAGTAGATACTTTGAATTTATTTCCGAAAATGAGTTGCTTATCAATCACGAATACATAGGCGTGTTCAAATTAAAAGTAAATCCTGAGTTTTACACAATTGATGATTTATTTAAGTTTGATCAATTTGGGGTTAGATCAAGTTTATTTGCTTATAGAAATAAAGTTTACCATGCTTCAAGCACTGGTTTGCATAAATATAATAGTTTAAGAAATTCATTTTCTAAAGACACGTTATTGTCTAATATGCTGTATAAAACTTCTGACCCCGTAAAAGGAAATCTTATTGCAGATAATGTTAATAGACTTTGGGGTTTTTCTGATAAAAATATTGTCTATATAAAATATGATGCTTTTAATACTGCTAAAAGAATTGATATACCTGTCGAAAAATCATTTAGATCTAGGATAAGTGTATCGGGTTTTGAAAGCTTAAATCACTTAAAAGATGAAAAATATTTAATAGCAAGCACCAATGGTTTTACAACTTTAAATATAGATAAGCTCATGTCTAATGAGTATTCTATTTACATAACTTCATTATATAAGCAAGAATTAGATGCTAAAAAGGAGCAATTGTCAATTCATGAATCACCTGCTTTAAGTTTTACTGAAAATAATTTGTATTTTGAATACAGTGTACCCCAATTCGATAAGAATTTGGAAATTAAATATAAACATAGATTAAAAGGCTTATCTAATAATTGGAGTAATTGGGATTTATCTTCTAATGTTAACTATAATAATTTGTCACCAGGAGCTTATACCTTTGAAGTGAAAGCAATGGTTGGAAATACTTATTCAACAAATAGTGTAGCCTATTCTTTTACAATAAAAAAGCCTTGGTATTTAACAAATTTAGCCTTTGTGCTTTATTTAATTTTTCTGGTTTTATTTGTTATTATAATTCATACAATTTATAAGCGTTATTACACCAAGCAAAACGAGATGTTGTTGAGAAAAAACAGACAAGAAAAAGCCTTGCTTGAACTTGAAAATACAAAAGCAATGATAGAATTCAAAAATCAAACACTTCAAAAAGGAATAGAAAGTAAATCCAAAGAGCTATCAATAGCAGCCATGAGTATTATTAAAAAAAATGAGCTTTTAACTACTATTAAAAAGGAATTACAAAATATTAAAATGAATGCTGAAGTAAAGACTGTCATAAAAAAAATAGAAAAAAATTTATCGGATAATAAAGATTGGCAATTGTTTGAAGAAGCCATTAATAATGTTGATACTAATTTTTTAAAAAAATTAAAAGAAGTACATCCTAACTTAACTTCGAATGAATTGAGACTATGTGCTTACTTACGATTAAACCTATCTTCTAAGGAAATAGCATCATTACTTAATATATCACCTAGAAGTGTGGACATAAAGCGTTATAGATTGCGTAAAAAAATTAATTTACCAACTAAAAAAGGTCTTGTTGATTATATTTTAGAAGTTTAATTATATGTATAGATTGTTGAGTTTACTTTTTTAAAAGTACAAATTTTGTACAAGTACTATTTTGAAGTATGAATTCCATAAAAAGGTTGTTTTCAAACGTTTTAGATGATCTTTTTATTTTTAAATCCTTTTGTATTTTTTGAATTAATTTGATGAAATCATCACTTTTTTAATAGTATTGAATCCGTCATTTATTGTTTTTTTAAAAAATTTACCTCTACATTATCTATACAATTTCCAATATTTTGAAATTTATAGTAGTTATAACTTAATAAATAGTAATAGTTAGTATTTCATTTAAAACTCGTTAAGAAAGGGTGTTAATTTTTATATATTTGAATATCAGGTATATTTATGTTGTGTGTATATAATATGTATAGATAGTTTTGGATAGATTTCAAAATATTAAATTTAACTTGAAGAAGTTAATAAGAAAGCAACTAAACAGTATTTCCTCAATATATATAAGTTGATTATTTGAGAATGTATCAATGAAATTAGAAAGATATTGTTTTAATGATTTAGGGTAATTTGCACTATTTATTAGCTCATAATAATTTGAATTGATAGTACTCTGAATAAAAAGGTCGATATAATTTTATCGGCCTTTTTAAGAAGTAATATTCGAACTAATCGGGAATAACATTTAAAAATATCACCAATACAATAATATAAAATAGGTGATAATAAATAACTAAATTAAAAATAATTATGTCTCAATACGAAACAGCGGCTAAAGATAGAGTGCCCTTTGTACAAAAATGGGCTTTTGGTTCAGGTCAATTTGTACTAAACTTATTGCCTGGAGCCTTGGGGTTTTTTATGTTTTTTTTATTAACAGCATTCGGTATGGATCCGTTTTTAGCAGGTTTACTAGGTGGTCTTCCTCGTTTATTTGATGCGATTACCGACCCAATTATGGGATTTATTTCGGATAATACAAAATCTAGATGGGGACGAAGGAGGCCGTATATTTTTGTTGGTGCCATTATGAGTGGACTGCTATTTGCTGTTTTGTGGCAGTTAGATGCGGAAAATGGGCAAACCTATAATTTTTGGTATTTTCTTATTTTATCATTAATATTTCTTATTGGAAATACGATGTATGCGACTCCATTAGTTGGACTGGGCTATGAAATGACATCTGATTATAATGAACGAACCCGGTTAATGGCATTTGCAAATACTATTGGCCAAGTTGCTTGGATGATTGTACCGTGGTTTTGGGTTATTATTGCAGATCCGGAGTTGTTTTCAGATCAAGCTGAAGGAGTTCGACAGATGTCTACAATAGTAGCAGCTTTTTGTATTGTTTTAGGAGTTCTACCTGCTATTTTTTGTAAAGGTATAGATTCTTCTCATATGGAAAATAGAAAAGAACTTTCCTTTAAATCATTGGCTTCTAATTTGAAAGATCTTTGGAGTGGAATAGTTCAAGTTGTTAAAAATAAGCCTTTTATGAAGCTTTGTGGCGCAACCTTTTTAGTTTTTAATGGATTTCAAATGGTGGCGGCATTTAGTTTTTATATTATTGTATTCTATATGTATAATGGAGATTATGGTATGGCGGGTACTTGGCCTGCTTGGTTTTCAACTATAACTGCTGTTTTAACGGCATTTGTAGTAATTCCTATTATTTCAGCGATGTCAAATAAGTGGGGAAAAAGAAAAGCTTTTATTATATCTACGGTCCTGTCTATTATTGGATATATTTTGAAATGGTGGGGATTTGATACTTCATTGAATGAGCGTTTTAATCAAACTGCGTTTGGACAAACTCTAAATAGCGGTGTTGGAGCTATATTTGACTTTTTGAATCCATATCTCGAAACTGTAGGGATGTCTTGGTTCAGTATTGATACAAGTCAAGGAGCACCATGGCTTATATTCCTTCCATTACCATTAATGGCTTTTGGACTTGGAGGGTTGTTTACGTTGATGATGAGTATGACTGCAGATGTTTGTGATTTAGATGAATTAGATAATGGGATGCCTAGAAAAGAAGGTACATTTGGAGCAATTTATTGGTGGATGGTTAAATTGGGACAAGCTATAGCATTAGTGTTAGGAGGTTTAGTGTTAAAATTGGTAGGTTTCATACCAGATGCTCCAACTCAATCTTTAGAAACGATGACAAACTTGAGAATTGCAGACGTTTTAATTCCTGCTTTTACGGCAGGAGCTGCTATTTGGGTAATGATTAGTTATAGTTTAAATGAGAAGAAGGCGAGAGAAATAAAAGCTAAATTAATAGAACGCAGAGGAGAATTATAAATTAAACTCTGTTAAGAGCTATTTATGAATTAACATAAAACACCCTAAATTTTATATTTTAGGGTGTTTTTTTAGTTCAAATTTCTAGCTATTGATAAATTGTTGTATTTTCACTTATGGAAATATAATGTATGGTTAGAAAATTATTTGTACAGTTTTTTTGCGCGCTGCTTCTGGTATCTTGTAACTATTTTGAAAGTAAATGGAATAGTGAACCTATAAGGGAAATAGATACGGTAGTTGATTTTAATGTTGTAGATGCATTTCCTTTATTTCCAAACTGTAAAGACATTCCGTCAAGAGATAAACAACAAATTTGTTTTCAATTAGAAATTGCACAACATATTAACGCTTCATTAAAAAAATACACATTAAATTCTAATGAATTTATAAATGATACTATTTTAGTTAAATTAAAAATTGATATTTTAGGAAAAACTAGCTTGTCTTCTATTGAGATTTCAGAAATTACGAAGAATCAATTTCCAGAATTTGATAGTATTTTAAAACTTAGTTTACAAAATTTACCAATATTACAACCAGCTATAAAAAGGAATATGCCAGTAGCCACAGAGTTTACTTTGCCAATTGTTGTGAAAAATTAATTAATCGTTTAGCATTTTCCACAAGGTGTCTTTTAATTCAACCAAACCTTGTTGAGCTATTGACGAGATAAAAAGTGTTTGAATTCCACTAGGTAGCTCTTTTTTAATTTCTTCTTTTAACTCATCATCTAGCATATCAGATTTAGAAATTGCTAATAATCTACTTTTATCTAATAATTCAGGGTTATGCTGTTTTAATTCACTCAATAAAATGTTGTATTCCTTTTGAATATCGTCAGAGTCAGCTGGAATTAAAAATAACAACGTTGAATTGCGCTCAATATGTCTTAAAAAACGATGACCAAGTCCTTTACCTTCAGCAGCACCTTCAATTATACCTGGAATATCAGCCATTACAAATGTTTGAAAATCTCTGTATTGAACAATCCCTAAATTCGGTTTTAAGGTAGTAAAAGCGTAGTCGGCAATTTTAGGTTTCGCAGCTGTAACGACTGATAATAGTGTAGATTTTCCAGCATTTGGAAAACCAACTAAACCAACGTCGGCGAGTAATTTTAATTCCAATTGAAACCAAGATTCTTTGCCTTCAATTCCTGGCTGAGCATACCTAGGTGTTTGGTTTGTGGAGGATTTAAAATTCCAGTTTCCAAGACCTCCTTTTCCACCATCTAGTAGAATTTGTTCTGTATTTTCCTTTGTAATTTCAAAAATAATTTCTTGAGTTTCTGTATTTCGAACAATAGTTCCAAGCGGTACATTGATGTAAACATCAGAGCCATCTTTACCGGTGCTTCTCGATTTTCCACCATGACCACCATGTTCGGCTCTAAAATGCTTGTTGAATTTTAAATGAAAAAGTGTCCATAAATTAGGGTCCCCACGCATAATGATGTGCCCACCTCGGCCACCATCACCACCATCTGGACCACCCTTAGTAATATACTTTTCTCTATGTAAATGAACAGATCCACCTCCGCCATTTCCAGAACTAGCATATATTTTGGTAAAATCAACAAAATTTCCTTCAGTCATTATTTACAGTTTATCAAAAACGTCACTTAAACGTTTGGTAATTTCACTAATTTCTCCAACACCATCTACCCCAAAATATTTATTTTGGGCTTGATAATATTCTTTTAAAATTTCAGTTTTTGTATAATATTCGTTGAATCTATTCAATATTTTATTTTCATCTTGATCATCAGATCTTCCACTAGTTTTACCTCGCTCTAATAAACGAGCAATTAATAAACTAGTAGGAACATCAATGGTAAGCATACCTCCAACAGTTTCTCCTTTCTCTTCTAAAAGTTCATCTAATGCAATAGCTTGTGCTTTTGTTCGAGGAAAGCCATCAAAAATAATTCCGTTAGAAGGTGGTAATTTATGAACTACTTGTTTCAGCATTTTAATGGTAACATCATCAGGTACTAAATTACCTTTGTCAATATATGATTTTGCAAGGATACCAAGTTTTGTTTCACGTTTCATATGAGATCTAAATACATCACCTGTTGAAACGTGCACTAAATTGTATTTTGCCTTTAATAAGTCCGCTTGAGTACCTTTACCCACGCCAGGAGGGCCAAATAATAGAATATTTTTAATTGTTGGCTTTGGAGTAATTTGATAAATACTAGATAAATTTCTACCTAGTCCATTATAATCCAATCCATAACCAACAATGAATTCATCAGGGATTGAAATACCTATATAATCTATTGGTAATTCTTTCTTAAACACATCTGGTTTAAAGAATAAAGTAGCTATTTTTAATTGTTTTAATTTTTTATCTCTAAAAATATCATAAATTTCTTCAAGTGTATTTCCAGTATCAATAATATCTTCTAAAATAACAACAGTTCTACCTTCCAAATTTTCATTAATTCCAACAAGTTGCTTTATCTTTCCTGTAGAATTAGTTCCTTGATATGATGCTAATTTAACAAATGAAACTTCACAACTGTAATTATATTCACGTACGAAATCTGCTACAAACATAAACGATCCATTTAAAATACCTATAAATAAAGGAATCTCATCTTTGCAATCTTCAGATACTTGTTTTACTAGTTGTTTGATTGCTTTTGCAATTTTTTTTTCTGAAATGTATGCTTTAAAATACTTGTCGTGAAGTTTTATAATACCCATTGTGTCTCTTTTCTACAAATTTAAGAATCCAAATATAATTTTAGTTGTATTCTTATTTTATTTTTTGCTATTAATTAAAAAAACCGTTTTGAAAACTCAAAACGGTTTTTTTTAAAAGTATAATCTAGATTAGCTTTTCTTTTTATCTAATTTTTTTACCGTATCATACATTAATGGTGATGCAATAAATAATGATGAGTAAGTACCGACAATTACACCAACAATTAAGGCAAACATAAACCCTTTAATTGAATCACCACCAAATAAGAATATTGCAAATAATACGACTAGAGTTGTTAAAGAAGTATTAATTGTTCTACCCAGTGTTGAACTAAGGGCTTTATCAATTACAGTATTAAATTTCCAAGTAGTATGAATTCCAGCAAACTCTCTAATTCTATCAAAAATTACCACTGTATCATTTAAGGAATAACCTACAACAGTAAGTATGGCCGCTATAAATGATTGTCCAATCTCCATATCAAATGGTAATACTTTGTAGAATAATGAAAATAATGCTAACACAATTAACACATCATGGAATACCGCAACAACAGCACCTAAACTATATTGCCATTTACTAAATCTTAATAGAATATATAAGAAGACAACTAATAATGAACCTAATATAGCCCATCCTGCAGCTGTTTTAATATCATCGGCAATGGTTGGTTCAACTTTAATAGAACTCATTATTCCCACTTTATTTTCACCTTCATATCCAGGTTTAAATTCATCTAAAGTTAAAGTTTCAGGGAGGTATTGTGTTAATAAGCCTTTGTACAATAATTCTTGTACTTCGTCATCAATAGTATTTCCTTCTTCATCAATTTTATATTTTGTAGTCACTTTTAATTGGCTTACCTCACCATACGTTTTTACTTCAGGAGCACTTCCAAAAACATCTTTTAATGTATTTGCAACATCAGAAGCATTTGTAGGTTTTTCAAATTTTACAACATAAGATCTTCCTCCAACAAAGTCAACACCATAATTTAATCCATTAACATATAATGATCCTATTCCAATTAATATGATCGTAGCCGAAATTACATATGCAATTTTTCTCTTTCTTAAGAATTCAATTCCTTCATTTTTGAACCAATTTTTGGTAATGCTTGTATTGAATGTAAATATTTTTCCTTTTGCAGCATACCAATCTATCAATAAACGCGTGATAAATACGGCAGTAAATAAAGAAGTAACAATACCTACCATTAAAGTATAAGCAAAACCTTTAACAGGACCTGTTCCAAAAACATACAGAATTACACCCGTTAACATTGTTGTAATATTGGCATCAATAATTGCTGATAAGGCACCTTTAAAACTAAAACCGTGGCTTATAGAAGCTTTTAAACCCTTTCCTTTGTTCAATTCTTCTTTAATTCTTTCAAATATAATTACGTTCGCATCAACAGACATACCAATTGTTAGAATAATACCGGCAATACCTGGCAATGTTAAAACAGCTCCAAAGGCAGTTAATATTCCAAAAATGAATAATAAGTTTACAGCCAATGCAACGTCAGCAAAAATACCTGCTTTCCCATAATAGAAAATCATCCATATTAAAACAAAAAGCAGCGCTAATCCAAATGAACTCATACTACTATCAATTGCTTTTTGACCTAAAGATGGTCCAACAACTTCAGATTGAATAATGTGTGCGGCAGCCGGTAATTTACCTGCTTTTAATACGTTTGCAATATCTTGAGCTTCTTCAACGGTCATACTTCCACCAGAGATAGAAGTTCTACCTGTTGTAATTGCAGTGGTTACTGAAGGTGCAGTATATACATAATCATCTAATACAACCGCCACAAATTTACCAACATTTTCAGTGGTCATTTTGCTCCACTGTCTAGAACCTGTAGCATTCATTGTCATACTTACCTCAGGCTTTCCAGTTTGTCCATATTCCTGACTAGCATCTTCAATTACATCACCTTCAATAGGAGCTACATCTGCACGATTAGATTTAATTCCATATAAATAAATTAACTCAACACTTTCTCCTGTAGCAGTTATTGTAGAGCTGAAAGGCTTAGAATCCCAAAGGAATTTAGCATATTTCATATCATTTGATAATACTGCCCTAACGTCTTTTCTAGCTAAATACGAATTTACTCTAGATGTATCAGCAACTTTAGCTGTTCCTATTACTGAAGATACTTGATTTTCAGATTGAGGAATACTTGGAGTTAATACAGTAAATAAATTATTCACTGTTTTAGTAGCCAAAGAATCAGATACTTCACCTAATAAATCTTCTAATTCATCTTTTACAGAAGTAGTATCAGCAACTGTTTCTTCTTTTAAGAAATTTTCAACAACGGAATTTGCTGCGAAAAAGAAGTTTGCTGTTTCTTGGTTGGAATATACTTCCCAAAATTGTAATTCTGCAGTACTTTGTAATAATTTTTTAACACGATCAATATCTTTTGCTCCAGGTAATTCAATTAAGATACGACCAGAATTTCCAATTCGTTGAATGTTTGGTTGTGTTACTCCAAATTTATCGATACGACTACGTAACACTTCAAATGCAGTATTTACAGAACCAGTTACTTCTGCCTCAATAATTGGCATTACTTCTTCATCTGTTAATTTGAAGTTTATTTTCTCACGTAAAGACTTGTTTCCAAAAATACTAGGATCACTCATTTTTACAGTACCCGCACTTTCTTCTTCAAACGCATCATAGAATAATGTTAAAAATGTTTTATCACTATTTTTTTGAGCTTCTGTAGCTTTCGCTAATGCTGTATTAAAAACTGGGTTTTTAGAGTTATTAGACAACCCTATTAAAATATCTTTAACAGAAACTTGTAAAATAGCGTTAATACCTCCTTTAAGG
>NZ_JABDRI010000090.1 GCF_013041805.1 Lutibacter sp. | reverse complement strand
ACAAAAGCTGTAAGTGTAACTCAAAAGCATCAAATGACAGTAATATTTGTTGGAATGTTTGTAGCTTTTTATTTAATAGTGAGTTATTTGCCGGCTGACATCAATTTTTCAAAAGCATTGAAAATTGCAGGTGCAAGTGGTAAAATGGATGTGCTGGATTTTTCTTTTAGTTTAGATAATAGATATACCTTTTGGAGTGGAATTATTGGTGGTACTTTTTTGGCACTTTCGTATTTTGGGACAGACCAAAGTCAGGTGCAGAGATATTTATCAGGTAAGTCTATAAAAGAAATGCAAATGGGATTGATATTTAATGGCTTATTAAAAGTTCCAATGCAGTTTTTTATTTTGTTAGTTGGTGTAATGGTTTTTGTATTTTATCAATTTAATAGTTCGCCGTTAAACTTCAACCCGGCAGCAACAAAAGTTGTTCAAAATTCGCAATATGCTGAAGAGTATTCACTATTGGAAAAGAAGCATAAAGAGTTAGAACTTTTAAAATCTGAAGCGAATTTAGCATATGGTAACAATTTAAATGATGATAGTTTAGTAAAAGAAATTCAACAAATAAATGCTTTAGAATTTGAGAATAGAGAAGAAGCTAAAACCATTATTAAAAAGGCAGATGATTCACTTGAAACAAATGATAAAGATTATGTTTTTATTCATTTTATTTTGAATAATTTACCTAGAGGTTTAATTGGTTTGCTATTAGCAGTAATTTTATCTGCAGCAATGTCAAGTACAGCATCAGAATTAAATGCTTTGGCCGGAACTACTGCAATAGATTTATATAAGCGAAATGTTACTACTGAAAAATCCGATACTCATTATGTAAAAGCCTCTAAATGGTTTACTTTAGCTTGGGGGGTAATTGCAATTTTAGTAGCTAGTTTCGCTAGTTTATTTGATAATTTAATACAATTAGTTAATATTATTGGATCTATTTTTTATGGTAACGTACTAGGTATATTTTTACTTGCTTTTTTTATAAAATATGTAAAAAGCAACGCTGTCTTTTTAGCAGCCTTGATTAACCAGGTAATTGTTATTTCATTGTACTTGTTGGATAAATATGATCTAATAAATTTACCTTATTTATGGTTAAATTTTGTTGGTTGCATGGTAGTTATAGTTCTTGCTATTTTTATTCAGTCTCTAACAAAAAATAATAAAATTATTGCATAAAAAAACACCTCCCTAAGAGGTGCTTTTTACTTTTTATTGTTTTGTGTTTGTTTTTAATTTATTGGAATCAACAGACTAACTTTTTCCCAAGAAAATAAGATTCCTTCATTATCAATAGTATAAGTCAATTTCTCAGTACTATTTTGAACCATTGAAACATTTATTTTTACTCGAAGTTGGTCATTATCTTGAGAGTAACCATTTGATCCCCAAGCATCATTCTTTTTACTGAAAATAACTTCCCAAACTCCGCTTTCAGATGGAATAATAAAAAAGCCATATTTTCCTGCAGGAATCATTTCTTCATTAATTGAAACATCTTTGTCAAATGAAATTGTTGTATTTTCATTTGCACCTGCTCTCCAAACTTTATCAAAAGGGACTAAGTTTCCCCAAATAACTCTATCTTTTACACTTGGAGATCCATAATCAACGCTAATTGAAACTTCATTTAACTTTCCCGTTGTTTGTTTTCTCGGGCTTTTTTGTGCAAACGTTACTGTTGCAACTAAAAGCAATACGATTGTTAATTTTAAGTTGTTTATCATTAGTTTGTCCATTCAGCGATTGATTCTTTATTCATTTTAACATAATCTGCATTTCCTGCTTTTTCAGCACCTTCTAGAGATTGCTTAGCTGTTTTAATTGCACCAGCTTTATCTCCTAAATCGGCTTGTATTAAGCTCATTCTTCTTAAATACCAAAACTCAGGATTATCGCCTTCAGTTGCTTTTTTCATCCAAGTTAAGGCTTGTTTTAAATCTTTACCTTCAGCGTGGTAATAGGAAGCTGCTTGATAATAGTCGTTATCAGTTGGACCATTCATAATAACTTCAATACTTTTTGAAGCAATAGCATCAGTAGGAACTTCAAATTTAACACCTACAGAAGCATTTTCCCAAAGTATTCCTAATACTGCAGATCCAGAAGTTAAATCATCAAATGTCATAGTAAATGATTCAATTTTCATTGGCATTGGTACAACATTTACCGTTGTTTTGGCAACAACTTTACTTTCGTCCCATTTTTTAGGTGTTCCCCAATTATTAGAGTCACTATAAAACATAACATCCCAAGTTGTTTTATTTGGAATTGTAAAAATAGCATATGTTCCTTTTACTACTTTTTGTCCATCAATTATTACATTATCACTAAAAGTGATTTTAGTATTTGCATTAGCTCCAGTTCTCCATAATTCTCCATAAGGAACCAAATCTCCAAAAATTGTTCTTCCGCGCATTGCAGGCCTAGAAAATTCTAGAGTAACATCAGTTAGACCAACTACTTGTTCTATTTTTGAAAAAGGACTTGGTTGTGGTGTTTTAATTTGAGCATTTAAAGCTGAAGTAAATCCGATTATACATAAAAGGATAGATATTTTTTTTAGCATCATAGATAAATTTAAGTTATGTAACAAATATAGCTTATATAAAGCGCTATATATTTATGAACTCTAAATTTAACAAATTTTTAAGATGAAAAAAAGAAATTTCAGGTGTATTTCTTTTTTCTGAAATAGTTAAAGAAGAATCCGAATATTGCTAGCATCATAAGAGGAAAAAGAATATTTATTAGTTGCCATTTTAAAGTTTCCTGATAGGCTTTTTCCTTATTTAAAAAATCAATTTTTACCGTTTTAGATCGAATATTTATTAATCCAGTATCATCTAATAAATAATTTACAGTATTTAATAAAAAGTCCTTATTTCCAAATCGTTGATTTGTCCATTTATTTATACCAAGTTCTAAAGGTTGCCCTTGTGAAATCTCATTTGCGATTAAATCACCATCAGAAATAAGAATCATTTTGGTTTCAGCGCCTTCACTCTTAGGGTTTTTAATATTGAAAGGCTTTATTCTACCAGAATAAGCCGATTTAAATGCACCTTCTAATAATACAGCAATTGGTATTTTTTCTTTATTATATGTTGCTTTATTTTGTCCTTCCGCAATTGTTTTAAGAGATATAATTGATGGCGTTCCAATAGTTTTTGAAAGCGAAGAGGTTTGTAATAAAACTGTTTTAGAAATGTTATTTTCAAGTGTATCAATACTATTCGCAAACTTTGCATTTACAGCTTCAATATTGTTGTTAATCGGGTGATTATTTTCTGAAGTTAACAAGGGGAAATAGTTCCATTTAAATTGATTAAACTGTGTTTTATTACCAATATTTCCGGTTGCAAGAGGAATTTCGGAACTATAATAATCTGATATTAAATCTGTATTAATTCTAACTCCGTAATTAAAAAATAAATCAGTTAAACCCAAATCTCTTGGGTAGGCTAAACTTTCACCTGTTTGCATTAAACTATCTAATTCAGCTTGTACATTATCAATTAGCCATAAGGTTTTACCACCATTCATTAGATATTGGTCTAATGTAAATTTTTCTTCTTCGCTAAATTTTTCAGTTGGTTTTGCAATAATTGCTAAATCATATTGAGAAATATCTTGCAACGTTTTTTGTGGTTGTTTTGCTACAGAATCTAGAGTAAAAGGAGCTAAAAAATAATATTCATTTAGGGTGCGTAAAAAGTCTGCAATATAAATATCATTGAGCTCTCCATTTCCTTTTATAATCGCAATTTTTTTAGATTTTTTAGTGGTAATTTTTTGTATTGCATTTGAAAACGAGTATTCTAAATTCTGAATAGAACTTTCTAGCTGTTCATTTTGAGAATTTGAATAGATATCTTTTAACAATGAAATAGGTTCTGTTTTGTTCTTTGAAGAGGCAACTGCCCACGGAAAAATTACAATTTCAGATAATTTTCCATTCTCTTCAATTTGCAATCGACTTGGCTGTAACCCTTTATTGATTAGTTCTTGTCCAATTTTAGAAGGGTTTATAAAACGAAATTTTATTTTTTTATTAATAGCTTTTAACTCTTCTAAATGCTGTTTTGTTTCGGTTTGAAGTCGTTTAAATTCTGCAGGAAAATCACCTTCTAAATATACTTTAATAATTATGTCGTCTTCAATATTATTTAGGATGTTTAACGTTGAATGTGATAGCGTATATCTTTGGTCTTCAGTTAAATCAAAGCGTTTATAAATAATTGAACTTATATAGTTAATTAGAATAATTCCAATTA
The DNA here is from genome assembly GCF_013041805.1 of Lutibacter sp. Lineage (GTDB taxonomy): Bacteria > Bacteroidota > Bacteroidia > Flavobacteriales > Flavobacteriaceae > Lutibacter. Next base: position 27,233 of record NZ_JABDRI010000090.1, on the reverse strand, counting down.
AAATGAGTGCTATTTTAGAATACTTATTTTTCATTTTCTATTCTGTAATTTGTCAATATTAAAAATAGAAACGTAACTGAGATAAAATAAATTAAATCTCGCGTATCAAGTATTCCTTTACTCATACTTTCAAAATGTGAAAACATTCCCAAATTTTGAATCGAATAATCTAAGTTTCCAAAGATATTATAGCTTGCCAGAGCCTCAAATCCATAAAAAAGAAAGAAAGAAAGAAAAGCTCCAATTATAAATGAAACAATTTGATTCTTGGAAATTGTTGAAGCAAAAAGACCAATTGCGGCATAACTGCTTGCTAAAAAAAATAGGCCCATAAATGATCCAGAAGTGGTTCCAAATTCAATATTACCTATTGGATTTCCTAATTGGTAAATGCTATAAATATAGATGAGAGTAGGAACAATTGCAACCAAAACTAAAATTAAAGTACTGGAGTATTTAGCTAGAACTATTTGCCAATTTGTGATTGGTTTTGTTTTTAAAATTTCGATAGTTCCTGTATTAATTTCATCAGAAAAACTTCGCATGGTTATAGCAGGAATTAAAAAAACAAATATCCACGGAGCAATAAAAAAATAACTATTTAAATCAGCGAAGCCTGCGTGTAAAATATTGAAATCACCTTCAAAAACCCATAAGAATAAACCGTTAAGAATTAAGTACAATGCAATAACCAAATATGCAATTGGTGAAGCAAAAAATAAATTTAATTCTTTAATTAAGATAGGTTTCATTGGCTAAAGTTATAAACTTTCAATAGTATCAACGCTCCAAGCTTCTGGTTTGTTGTTAAATAATACTTTTGTTTTTCCCCAAACGGATTTAAATAGTTCAGATTTTCTGTACGAATTTAAATGATTTTCAGATTGCCAATAACTATAAGTGAAAAATATGTTTGGATTATTTTTGTCTCTTAGTAATTTTAATGAGTTACAACCATCAAAATTTCGAATTTTATCTTTATTTAAATTGAAATTCTCGAGAAAAGTACCAGTTTTGTCATTTTCAAAACTCATTTTTACAATTCGAATAAACATAATTTAGTTGTCGTTAAATTTTATGGTTATAATGTCTCTATAGTTCAAGCCTAATAGAGAAAAAGCACTTCCCACCGTATTAGAGTTACTTCTATACATGGCAATTTCTAGATAATTAGCCGTGTTAAAAATAGCCATTCTACTACCATCTTTTTGACGTTGTTCTTTGGGTAAAGAAAAATCGATAATATCACTATACTTTTTATATATTTTTTTAAATATATATTTATTTGCGATTACTTCAAATCTACGTCCTTTACCAATTTCTTGAAATAATTTATGGCTAATATTACTTATTGAGTTTCCGTAATTATCAACATAAATAATATTACCATTAATTGTATTTTTGTCTGAAGAAACGGTAGGTTGCAACTCAACTAATTGTTTAAATTCAGAAATAATTTTACCAATAATTTCTAATGTACCACCACGGGCTATATGACAAGCAACTTTCACGAAAACATCCAATACAGGAAAACTTGTTGAAACCCTATCATGAATATTGATTTCTACAATTTTTTCTGGTTTTATTTCAGAAGCAAGCAAAGAAATTACACCATTATCAGGACAAATAAAATAATGATTGTCTAGTTTTAAAGCAATGTGTTTGTTTTCATCATTTAACTCAGAATCTACCCCAATAATATGAATACTTCCTTCAGGAAAACTTTTATATGCATTTTTTAAAATATAAGCAGTCTGTGTGATATTAAATGGTGAAATTTGATGTGATATATCAACAATTCTAGCATCAGGTAATTCACTGTAAATAGTCCCTTTAATGGCTCCAACAAAGTGGTCTTTAGTCCCAAAATCAGTAGTTAGAGTAATAATTGACATATAAAATTATTGCGATTTTTTTTAAGTTTTTCAAATAAATAACCTTAATAAAATGTTTAAAACTTATTACACCAGATTAGAAATTTGTTCTTTGATATTCATTACATTTGTTATGCAAATCTAATGAAATATTCGGTTAATTAGCATACAAATTTTTATTAAAACTTAATACTTAAACCATTTGAACGAACGTATTATTGAACTGACAGAGATTAATCCAAACGATTTGTTTGGTACTCAAAATACGAATGTAGAAATTTTAAGAAAATATTTTCCAAAACTAAAAATAGTTGCAAGAGGTAACGAATTAAAAGCTTTTGGAGAGCCTGAAATTTTAGATGAATTTGAAAAACGATTGGGAATGGTTATTACCTACTTTAATCGTTATAACAAGTTAGATGAAAACAGCATTGAGCGTATTTTAACATCAAATGGTAATGAGCATAAAAGCTCAAAATTAGCTGATGGTGTGCTAGTTCATGGCGTTGGTGGTAAATTAATAAAGGCGCAAACAGCCAATCAGCGTAAAATGGTTGAATTCATGGATAAAAATGATATGCTTTTTGCTATTGGTCCTGCTGGAACCGGAAAAACATATACAGCTGTAGCTTTAGCGGTTAAGGCCTTAAAAGAAAAAGAAGTTAAAAGAATTGTTTTAACACGTCCAGCAGTTGAATCTGGAGAAAATCTAGGTTTTTTACCAGGTGATTTAAAAGAAAAATTAGATCCGTATATGCAACCATTATATGATGCATTGCGCGATATGATTCCTTTTGAGCGACTAGACTCTTACATAGAAAAAGGAATTATAGAAATTGCACCATTGGCGTTTATGAGAGGACGAACATTAGATAATGCATTTGTAATTTTAGATGAAGCTCAAAACACAACACACAATCAAATGAAAATGTTTTTAACTCGTATGGGTAAAAATGCAAAATTTATTGTTAACGGTGATCCTGGACAAATAGATTTACCGAGACGACAAATTTCTGGTTTAAAAGAGGCGATATTAACACTTAAAGACGTTAAAGGTATTGCTTTTGTTCATTTAGATGATAAAGACGTAATTAGACATAGATTAGTGAAGCAAATAATTTCAGCATATAAAAGTTTAGAAATAGGCAATGAGTAAAACAATTAATGACACAGCATTCAATTTTCCAAAACAAAAATCGGTTTACAAAGGAAAAGTAAGAGAAGTTTATAATATTAATGACGAAATTTTGGTGATGATTGCTTCTGATAGGCTTTCAGCTTTTGATTATGTAATGCCAAAACAAATTCCATTTAAAGGACAAATACTTAATCAAATTGCGTCCAAAATGATGGAGGCAACTAAAGATATTGTGCCAAACTGGATAATTGCTATTCCTGATCCAAACGTGGCTATTGGTCATTTGTGCACACCATTCAAAGTTGAAATGGTTATTCGTGGTTATTTATCAGGTCATGCTGCTAGAGAATACAAATTGGGTAAAAGGATAATTTGTGGTGTTGAAATGCCTGAAGGAATGAAAGAAAACGATCAATTTCCAAATCCAATTATCACACCAGCAACAAAAGCTGAGGATGGTGATCACGATGAAGATATTTCAAAGGAAGATATTATATCTAAGGGAATTGTGTCAAAAGATGATTATGAAGTATTAGAAAAATATACTAAGGCTTTATTTAAAAGAGGAACTGAAATTGCAGCTGAGCGTAATTTAATTTTAGTTGATACGAAATATGAATTTGGTAAAACTATTGATGGAAAAATTGTATTAATAGATGAAATTCATACACCAGATTCTTCGCGCTATTTTTATGCTGATGGATATGAAGAGAGGCAAAGTAGAGGTGAAGCTCAAAAACAATTGTCTAAAGAATTTGTTCGTCAGTGGTTAATTGAGAATGATTTTCAAGGGCTAGATGGTCAAAAAATTCCTGAAATGACTGATGAAAAAATCATCGAAATATCGAATAGGTATATTGAATTATATGAAAATATTACGGGAGAAACTTTTGTAAAATCTGATGTTACAAATATTTTGGAAAGAATCGAAAACAATGTGATTCAATTCTTAAATAATTCTGAATTTATTGAAATTTAAAATAATTATTAGAAGAGGTAAAGTTTATTGGATTTGAATTGTTTTCTAAATAATTGATAATTGTTTCTGCCGTTGTATAAGGCCTTGTTGTTGGTGTTTGTGTAAAATAAGTGTCGTAAACAGCAGGGATATAGTCATTTAGTCCAATGGTTAAAATTGCGTTTTCATTTAAGATTTCATTATTTCCATTTTTTAAAATAATTTCATTTCCTTCTTGTTCAATTGAATAACCTGAATAATAAAAACCTGCACCACTATTTTTTAAAAATTGTTTAATTTCACTCACACTCATTGTATAAGTTACACTCGTGTTATTAAAAGGGTCAATGGTATAAATTTCACGTTTTGTAATATCACCTTCATTTAAAGAAGATCGTATCCCGCCAGTATTTTGAAATGTTAAATCTACATTCATCTCATTTCTTAAAGCATCAGTATAAAAATAGCCAACTTGGTCTTTTGAATGAAAAGATTCAGCATAACCAATTATCTCATCTAAATTTGCATTTTCATTAAATGCTTCAACTCTATCTTTAATATTACTATCAAAATTAGAGTAGTTTGATAAGTCTATTAAGTCATAAGTTAAATTTTCTATTCTCTTATTTTTAATTGTTAGATGAATTTTACCCAAATAATTAAGGTTTCCCCCAGCTTGAAATATTGGAATATTATTTGTAATTGTATTTGTTTTTGAGTGTGAGTGTCCACCAATAATTAAGTCGAAATAAGGATAATTGTTTGCAATATTTATATCTGTTCCTTCACCTAAATGTGTTAACGCAATGTATAAGTCTGAATTTTCAGATTCTTTTACTTGTGAATAATTTTGTATAACAGATGTATATTTTTGAAAAGTTAAATTTTCAACTCTCCAAGGATGTGTAGATGGAATAATATCATCATCTTTTCCATTGGTTTCAATGAGGCCAAGAAATGTAATTTTGACATTGTTTTTAGTTATTGATTTGTATTCATGTGGCTGAGGAATTCCTGTTGTATTCATATCTACATTTGCACAAATCCAAGGAAATTGTGCTTGTTGAAATCTATCTTTTAGAATTTTTTCACCATAATCAAATTCATGGTTTCCAATTGTGGAAATGTCAAAACCAACTTTATTCATAATATCAATCATTGGGAACCCTTTTTCATCATAATTATCTACTACTGGGTTTCCAGAAAATATATCACCGCCACAAACTAAAATAACATTTGTATCCTCTTTTTCTTTGTCAACAATGTATTTTATTTTTGAAAAATTATCCAATTTACCATGTTGATCGTTGATATGGAAAATTGTTATTTCTTTTAGGTCTTCTTGGGATGCTATAGAAGAATCGTTTTCATTTTTAGAACAAGCAACAATTAAAAATGAAAAAAGTGTAAAAGTTATAAATATTTTAAAATATTTCATAAGTTTTTTGTTTACTATCAAAAGTAAATAAAATTAATATGTAAATTATTTATTTAACATTTTTAAAGTTTGAGAAACTTCTTCAAATGAAATGTTTTTAAGGCCTATAAAATCAAAAGCTTTCTGAGCGGTTGAAAATATTTGAATACTCTGCAGTGGTTGTAATTCTTTTTTAGCTAATTTATATAAAGTGGAATAGGTTACCTGATTAGGTGTACTGGTAATTAGTGCTATTCGTTTATTACCATGTGTTTTAGAATTGCTCTCAAGATGATTAACATAATTATTCATATCTTCTTGTGTAAGTTCAAATAGCACATTATTTAAATCTACAATATGGTTAAGTTTTGGTGTAAATTCAGGGTCAGAATTTATAGTTTGAATAAAACCCATCATAGAATTTAACGTCAAAGTTCCCTTTTGTACAACAATAAAAAGGTTGTGCTCACTTAATATTTTATATTTACTTCGTAATTCTGACATTATATTTTCAAAAAGATAGTAAAAGTAGAAATTTCAAATTAATAAAGGGGTGATTTATATCAGTTGCTTATGGAGTTTTATTAAAATGTTTTAATACTTTTTTTATCCTATTTTTTATCAATTCTGTGTCATTTGTTAATATATAATAAGCTGCATTTAAAAAAGCTCAAATGGTTAAATTTGAGCTTTTTAAATTAGTGAGATTTGTTCTATTTTTTCTTCTTTTGTTGCGCTTGTTGTTCTTGAGCTTGTTTCATTGCTTCATTTAAGCGCTTACGAAATTTACCTTCTTTTTTAGGTTTCTTTTTATTCTCTTGAATTTTTGCGTGAATCTTATCTTCATCAATTATATAATGCTTAATCACAAGCATAATTAAAATAGTTAATAAGTTAGATACAAAATAGTATAAACTTAAACTACTTGCATACATATTAAAGAAAATCAACATCATCACTGGTGAAAAGTACATCATCATTTTCATCATTTTTTGCATGTCAGGCATTCCTTCTTGTGTAGGCTGCTGCATATTCATTTGTTGACTTTGACTCATTCTCATATAAAAGAAAATGGCAACGGAAGCTAATATTGGAAATAAACTTATGTGTGATCCATACATTGGTATATGGAATGGAAGTTCAAATATTGAATCATATGCAGATAAATCATCGGCCCATAAAAATCCTTTTTGACGTAAATCTATATTGGAAGGAAAAAATCTAAATAGCGCAAAGAATACAGGCATTTGAAGAACCGCAGGAATACATCCAGCAAGAGGGCTAACACCCGCTTTACTTTGAACAGCCATAGTTTCTTGTTGACGTTTCATTGCATTTTCTTTTCCAGGTAGGCGCTTGTTAATCTCTTCCATTTCAGGTTTTAAAACCTTCATTTTAGCACTTGATAAATACGATTTATAAACGAGTGGAGACATTATAATCCGAACCACAATTGTTAATAGAATAATAATTAAACCATAGTTGCTAATAAAGCTTTGTAAAAAGTTAAATACAGGTACAAAAACTAATCTATTAATATAACCAAATATACCCCAACCAAGATTTACAATTTCTTTAATGTTACGGTCGTAATTTTTAAGAATTTGGTAATCATTTGGTCCAATATACCAATTCATAGTATAATTTAATTCACCATTTTCTAAAACCAGAGGGGCTTTTAAGTAAAATGCTTTTGTAAAGCTTGTATCTATTTCTTCATCAATTGTTAACGTTTTTGAAGTTAAACTTGCATTTTTAAACGCTTGTTCACTAATTAAAATAGTAGAGAAAAAATGTTGTTTATATGCTACCCAATTTACATCTTGCTCTTCAGCATCGTCATCACCACCAACAGATAGATAATCAATATCTTCATCGCCTTTTTCATAATACATTTCTGTTTGTTGGTTTTCGTAACGAATACTTTTTTCTTTTCTGAAAGCTTCTAAACTCCAATCTAAATTTATTTGTTGAGACGTATTCAATGTATTATTTAAGCCTTGTGAACTAACTTTAAAATCAACCATGTATTCATCTGGTTTCATTTCGTATCGATATTCCAAGAATTTATTTTCTGAAACTTTTAGCCTCATTGAAAGAACTTGATTTTCTCCATTTGAAGATAGCGAAGGCTCAAATAATAAGTTTTTGGTATCTAAGGTTCTATTATCTGAAGTACCAAAGTTGATGTTGAATGATGCGTTGTTTTCTTTAATGATATAAAGAGGTAACGAATCGTAAGTAACATAATTTTTCAGTAAGGCTTGCTTAATTTGTCCACCTTTATTTGAAATAACTAATCTTAATAAGTCATTTTCTAATATGGTTTCTTTATCACTAAGTGTTGCAGAATATGCAAAAGCACCTAATTGTGATTGAGCATTTACTAGGGAAAGAGAATCTTTTGCTTGTACAAAATCAGCTATTGAATTAGTAGTTGTGTTTGTTGAAGAAATTGTTTCTTCTTGTACTTGCTCTGTTTCTTTATTCTTCTCCGCTTCTAATTCTTCAGGAGTTGGTTGGTTAGTGTACATCCACCAAAGCATAATAGCTCCTAATAAAACAAAGCCTATGAGTGAATTTAGATCGAATTTTTTTTCTTCCATGTGTATAATTAAAATGTCAGTTTGTCACGCCTTTATAAAATAAGTGCTAAAAAGCCCGACAAATGTACTAAATGTAACGTAATAATTGAGTTTTTATTAATGAATCTAATTTAGGTCAAAGAGTGTTCCAAAGAAGCTTTTACAAAATTAACAAATAAAGGATGTGGGTTTAAAACCGTACTTTTATATTCAGGATGATATTGAACTCCAATAAACCACGGATGTGAAGGGATTTCAATAACTTCAACCAAATTAGTTTTTGCATTTTTACCAGTTGCAATCATTCCAGCTTTTTCAATTTGACCTAAGTAATCATTATTAAACTCATAACGGTGCCTATGACGCTCACTTATTAGCTCTTTGTTATAAATATGCCTAATCTTACTACCTTCTTTTAGACTACAATCCCAAGCACCTAAACGCATCGTGCCACCATAATTTGTAATATTTTTTTGTTCTTCCATTAAATCTATTACTGGATGAATAGTTTCTTTATCCATTTCAGAGGAACTAGCATCTTGAATCCCTAAAACATTTCTTGAAAACTCAATTACAGCCATTTGCATTCCTAAGCAAATTCCTAAAAAAGGAATATTATTTTCGCGTGCATATTTAATGGCCTCAATTTTTCCTTCAATACCTCTTTCTCCAAAGCCTGGAGCTACTAGAATTCCATTTAAATTTTTTAATATTTTCGGAACATTCTTTACGGTTAATTCTCCGGAATGAATCCAGTTGATATGAACATCTACCTCATTAATTGCACCGGCGTGAATGAAAGCTTCTGTAATTGATTTGTAGGCATCGTGTAACTCAACATATTTTCCAATTAATCCAATTTCAATAGTGCTTTTTGGGTTTTTAAACCCTTTTAAAAAATTATTCCATTCAGTAAGAGTTGGTTGTTTATCTCCAGGTAGTTGTAACTTCTTTAAGACAACAGTGTCTAAACCTTCTTCTAACATCAAATTAGGAACATCATAAATTGTTTCGGCATCTATTGACTGGATTACATCTTCTTTTTTAACATTGCAAAAAAGCGCTAACTTATTCTTTATGGCTTCAGATATTTCGTGCTCTGTTCTACACACTAAAATATCAGGGCTTACACCACTTTGCATTAGCATTTTAACTGAATGTTGTGTTGGTTTTGTTTTTAATTCACCAGCAGCTGCTAAATAAGGAACTAAAGTTAAATGAATAACAATAGCGTTTTCATGACCTAATTCCCATAATAATTGTCGAACAGATTCTACATAAGGTAACGATTCAATATCACCAACAGTTCCTCCAATTTCAGTAATCACAATGTCAAAATCGCCTGTATTACCTAGAAGTTGAATTCGATGTTTGATTTCATCGGTAATATGTGGAATTACTTGCACGGTTTTACCTAAAAACTCTCCTTTACGTTCTTTGTCAATAACACTTTGGTATATTCTGCCCGTTGTAACATTATTAGCTTGTGAAGTAGGAATATTTAAAAAACGTTCGTAATGACCTAAATCTAAATCGGTTTCAGCACCATCCTCAGTTACATAGCATTCACCATGTTCATATGGGTTTAGGGTACCTGGGTCAATGTTAATGTATGGGTCAAGTTTTTGAATGGTAACGGAGTAGCCTCTTTCTTGTAATAACTTCGCTAAAGATGCCGCAATTATTCCTTTTCCAAGTGATGAAGTAACACCTCCAGTTACAAAAACGTATTTTGTGTTTTTCATTGTGTTTAGGTTTGGGCAAAAGTACTAACTCTAGTTGATTTACCAAAAAAAGAACCCTTTAAAATATTTTTAAAGGGTTCTTTTAAAATTTAGATAAATTTCACAATTCAATATTTAATAAAGCTCTTTATAATATTGATCTGCCATTCTATGACTTGTAAATTCAGGAATTACATCTGTAATACTGTTAAATACTATTTCTTGCCACTTTTTAGGCTTATCATAATAGGTAGGTAATACTTTATTTTCAAGAATATCAAAAAGGTTTGCACAATCTTCTTCATCTTGTTCCCAAACAGGTCTTCTATAATCTAATTCAGGTAAAATAAAACAGTTCTCACCATTTTTCTGAAATTCAGGAATCCAGCCGTCATTTATAGAAACATTCACTGAACCGTTAAAAGCAGCTGTCATACCACTGGTTCCAGAAGCCTCACGTGTAATTCTTGGTGTATTTAACCAAATATCTGAGCCACATTTCAATTTTCTAGATAATTCAATTTCATATCCAGTTAAAACTGCTAAATTCTTAGCATTCTTAGAGTAATTTACTAAGTGATTGAAAATTTCAATTGCATAAAAATCTTTTGGGTAAGGTTTACCAGCCCAAATTATTTGTACAGGATATTTTTCATTTGAAAGTAATTTTTCAAATCGTTCTAAGTCATATAAGAACATATCAGCTCTTTTATAACCTGCAAAACGTCTCGCCCAAACAATTGTAATTACATTAGGATCAAATCTTTTTTGAGTTTGATTTAATACAACTTCAAATAACTCATTTTTTAATTCAATTTTTCTATCTTTAAATTTCTTAGCACTTTTCTTTTGCCAAGATTTTTTGATCTCTTCATCTTGCCAAAAATTTTGATTTTGAGCATTTGTTATCGGAATGATTTCACTTATCCCATCAAAACCTTTCCACATATCGTTGGATACCACGGAATGCAATTTTGAAACGGCATTAGACTTTCTCGCCATTCTTAATGCAGAGACTGTATAATTAATCATACCATCATTTACCATTTCAGCTCTTAATTCTGTTTCTGAAAGTTTTCTTCCAAAAAAACCGCATCTATTTAAATGTCTTCCATCACGTTCTTCATTTCCCGCTTTTTCAGGTGTATGTGTGGTGAATGCAAGTTGCTCTTTTTTAACACCTTGGTCTCTTAAATAATAAAATGCAGGTAGCGCATGTCCTTCATTTAAATGGTAAACATCAGCACCTCCAAGCGCTTCAACCACCTTAGCTCCACCAATACCTAAAATAATACTTTGCGATACTCTTGTTAATTCATTGGCATCGTACAGATGGTTTGTTATAGTTTTTGATAAGTGATCATTTCCTTCAACATCTGTACTTAAAAGATACATTGGCACACAACCAAAAATTTCAGGCTTTAAGATATAAGCTCTAACTTTTACACCTGGATTATCGTGCAATGGGACTTCAACTTCAATACCTGTATCTTCTAAAAAATTATATGTTTTTTCAATAAAATCTGTTCTAAGCGTTTGGTCTTCATTTCTAGCTTGATCATAATAACCATACTTCCATAACATTCCAATACCAATTACATTTTGCTTAAGTTCATGAGCAGAACGCATGTGTGAACCTGCCAAAAAACCTAGTCCGCCAGAATAGATTTTTAAAGCTTGGTGAATACCAAACTCCATGCTAAAATAAGCTACTTTTTTGTCGTATTTTTTTGCTGGTTTGTAAGGGTGGTGCCACTTACTATATTCATGTGCCATATTTTTTCTTGTTTTCAAAATTAGGCGCTAAGATACGCAATTATGAAATCTAAAAATATGCTATATTAACTCATTTCTATACAAATTAACATTTATCAAATTTAAATTTCTACATTTGAGTTTATAAAATTAATATACCATGAGTGTAAAAATTACTTTGATATTTATTGTTTTAGTTGTGAGTGTCTCTTGTACTTTAGATAGGCCTAAGGAGTCTTTGCGAACAAGAAAATTAGTTGATACAGTTGGTTTTACTCAATACAAGTGGCAATTAGATAGTATTTTAAATAGAATAGATATAGCAGACTTTAAATCAATAGATACGGCTTATACAGCAGTTATATGTCCTCATGATGATTACAAATATGCGGCTGGATTATTTAATAAAACTTTGAGTGGTATAAAAGCTAAAACAGTTATTTTGATAGGTGTTGCACACAGAGCTAGAAATTTTAATCTAGAAAATAAATTAATATTTGGTTCATTTAAAGATTGGAAAAGTGCCAATGGATTCATAAAAGTTTCTCCTTTGAGAGATAAAATACTACAGAAATTAAAAAATAGTACGTTTATAGTTCATGATTCCATGATGCAGTTAGAGCATTCATTAGAAGCTATCAATCCGTTTTTACAAAAGAATGACCCAACAGTTGAAATTTTGCCTTTGCTTGTTCCTTATATGACTTTTGAAAATATGCAGGATTTTTCTGATGAAATGTCAAAAGTGGTATTTGAATTATTAGAGGACAATAATTTGCAATTAGGTAAAGATATTGCGATTGTTATTTCAAACGATGCTATACATTATGGGGATGAAGACTGGGGAAGTAAAAACATGGCGCCGTTTGGTGTAGACAGTTTAGGAACTGATAAAGCAATATCATTGGATAAAGAAATTATAGATAATTGTTTAATTGGTGAGATTTCTGATCATAAAATTAAAATGTTTAATAGCTATACGGTACAAGAAAATAATTTTAAAGAATATAAATGGACTTGGTGCGGACGTTATTCAGTTCCTTTTGGGTTGCTATTCGCAAATAAATTGAATGTTTTAGTACTTGGGAAAGAGTTAAAAGGTAGTTTAATTGATTACAGAACTACCATACACAATAAACATATCAAAGTTGAGGATATTGGAATGGGAGTAACTGCTAAAGCCAATCAACACCATTGGGTTGGATTTACAGGAATAAGTTTTAATTAAAATAAGAATAGATAGCTATTTCTTTTTCTTACTTCGAATCATGGCCTCTAGTATGTCCCACATTTCATCTGGAATTTCTTCTAGCATGTTAAATTCTCCAGCGCCTTTAAGCCATTCTCCTCCGTCAATAGTAATTACCTCACCATTCACATAGGCAGAAAAATCACTCATTAAGTAAGCCGCTAAATTTGCTAATTCCTGATGTACTCCAACTCTTCCAACAGGAACCTTCTTTTTCATATCAAATTTTTCTTTCAATTCACCAGGAAGTAATCTATCCCAAGCGCCTTTGGTTGGAAAAGGACCCGGCGCAATAGCATTTGACCTAATACCATATTTTGCCCATTCAACAGCTAAAGAACGTGTCATAGCTAAAACACCAGCCTTTGCAGTTGCTGATGGAACAACATATGCAGAGCCTGTCCAAGCATAGGTAGTTACAATATTTAAAATAGTTGATTTAGGTTGTTTAATTTTAATCCAATGTTTTCCAAAAGCTAATGTACAATTTTTACTTCCTTTTAAAACAATATCAATAACGGTATCAAAAGCATTGGCAGATAAGCGTTCTGTAGGACTAATAAAATTTCCAGCAGCATTGTTCAAAAGACCATCAACTTTTCCAAAGTTTTTTAATGTTTCGGATAATACATTTTCTACTTCACTATAATTTCTAACATCGCATTGAACAGCTAAAACTTTACCTTGTGTAAGTTCTTCTAATTCAATTTTAACTTTTTCTAATTTTTCAATATTTCTTGAAGTTATAACTACATGTGCCCCAAGTTCTAAAAAATAAGTAGTCATTGCTTTTCCTAGTCCGCTTCCACCGCCAGTTACAACAATTACTTGGTCTTTTAAACTTCCATCCTTCAGCATTGGTTTATGATACATATTGTGTTTTTTTAGTAATATAAATGTATATATTTTTTCTTTTTTACCCTTGAAATAATATTTTTTATTTTTTTTTATAATCTATTTGTCATAAACAAAAGTAATTGTATATTTGCCCACGCTTTTAAGAGGGACTAATTCTTAAAGAAAGCAATAACATAAGAATCACGATTTTTAAAATATACAAGTAATGCCAAAAAGAACATTTCAGCCATCAAAAAGAAAAAGAAGAAATAAGCACGGTTTTAGAGAACGTATGGCTAGCGCGACTGGAAGAAAAGTTTTAGCAAGAAGAAGAGCTAAAGGAAGAAAAAACTTAAGTGTATCTTCAGCTCCTAGACCAAAGAAATAATGAAACAATAGTTTTATATATATAAGGTGTTACTTTTTTAAGTAACACCTTTTTTTTGATCCCTTAATAAGTTTTGAAAACTATTTTATTGAAAAAAAATAATTTTATAGATATTTACAAAATCATATTTTAAATTTACCAATGCCTAGAAATAATAACATAAAATCTATTTTAATAATTGGTTCAGGTCCAATTATTATAGGTCAAGCTTGTGAATTTGACTACTCTGGTTCTCAAGCAATTAGATCTTTAAAAGAAGAAGGAATTGAGGTTACTTTAATCAACTCTAATCCTGCAACAATTATGACAGATCCGTCGTTGGCGGATAATGTATACTTGAAGCCTTTAACAACAAAATCTATAATAGAAATATTAACAATTCATCCAAATATTGATGCTGTTTTGCCAACAATGGGAGGTCAAACTGCATTAAATTTATGTATTGAAGCTGATGATAAAGGAATTTGGAAAGACTTTAACGTTGAATTGATTGGTGTAGATATCGATGCTATTAATATTACTGAAGATAGAGAGCAATTCAGAAAATTAATGATTGAAATTGGAGTTGGTCAAGCACCTTCTACCACAGCTAATTCATTCTTAAAAGGAAAAGAGATTGCACAAGAATATGGTTTTCCGTTAGTAATTCGTCCATCGTTTACATTAGGAGGGTTTGGAGCGTCAATTGTCTATAAAAAAGAAGATTTTGATGAATTGTTGAGTCGTGGTTTAGAAGCATCTCCAATTCATGAAGTAATTATTGATAAAGCTTTGCTAGGTTGGAAAGAATATGAATTAGAATTATTAAGAGATAGTAATGATAATGTAGTTATAATTTGTACCATTGAAAATATGGATCCTATGGGAATTCATACAGGAGATTCAATAACAGTTGCTCCTGCTATGACTTTAAGTGATACAACATTTCAAAGAATGCGAGATATGGCTATACATATGATGCGTTCAATTGGTGATTTTGCTGGAGGTTGTAATGTTCAGTTTGCCGTAAGTCCAGATGAAAAGGAGGATATTATCGCTATTGAAATTAATCCACGTGTTTCACGTTCGTCAGCATTGGCTTCAAAAGCAACAGGTTATCCTATAGCCAAAATTGCAGCAAAATTAGCTTTGGGTTATCATTTAGATGAATTAAATAATCAAATTACAAAAACAACTTCAGCATTATTTGAACCAACATTAGATTATGTAATTGTAAAAATACCGCGCTGGAATTTTGATAAGTTTGAGGGGGCTGACAGAACTTTAGGTTTGCAAATGAAATCGGTTGGTGAAGTGATGGGAATTGGTCGTTCATTTCAAGAAGCTTTGCATAAAGCAACTCAATCTTTAGAAATTAAAAGAAACGGTTTAGGTGCTGATGGGAAAGGCGAGAAGGATTATGATACAATTATTCAAAAATTAACCTATGCAAGTTGGGATCGTGTTTTTGTAATTTATGATGCTATTCAAATGGGAATTCCATTAAGTAGAATTCACGAAATCACTAAAATTGATTTCTGGTTTTTAAAACAATATGAAGAATTGTTAGCCTTAGAAAACGAAATTTCAACAAATAAGCTTAGTACCTTATCTTATGAATTATTGTTAGAAGCAAAGCAAAAAGGATTTGCGGATAGACAAATTGCTCATATGTTAGGTTGTTGGGAAAGTGAAGTGCACTCAAAACGTATTGAATTAGGAATCAATAGGGTTTATAAATTAGTTGATACTTGTGCGGCTGAATTTAATGCGCAAACGCCTTATTATTATTCTACTTTTGAAAATAAAATGATTACCTCTGAAGGGAGTTATGCAGATAATGAAAGTGATGTAACGGATAAGAAAAAAATAATAGTTCTTGGTTCTGGTCCAAACAGAATTGGGCAAGGAATAGAATTTGATTATTGTTGTGTGCATGGTGTATTAGCTGCAAAAGAAGCAGGTTACGAAACTATCATGATTAACTGTAATCCAGAAACTGTGTCTACAGATTTTGACACTGCCGATAAACTATATTTTGAGCCTGTTTTTTGGGAACATATTTATGATATTATAAAACATGAAAAACCTGAAGGAGTAATTGTTCAGTTAGGTGGTCAAACAGCTTTAAAGCTAGCCGAAAAGTTAGATAAATGGGGTATTAAAATTATTGGAACTAGCTTTGAAGCATTAGATTTAGCTGAAGATAGAAAACGATTTTCAGAATTACTAGTTGATTTGGATATTCCTTTTCCTAAATATGGCACCGCAACTACTGCTGATGAAGCTTCGGCTATAGCTGATAATTTAGATTTTCCAATTTTAGTGCGTCCTTCTTATGTTTTAGGTGGGCAAGGAATGAAAATTGTGATAAATAAAGAAGAGTTAGAAAAGCACGTCGTAGATTTATTAAGAAAAATACCTAATAATATGTTACTACTTGACCATTATTTAGATGGAGCAATAGAGGCGGAAGCTGATGCTATTTGCGATGGAGAGGATGTCTACATAATTGGTATGATGGAGCATATTGAGCCTTGTGGCGTTCATTCTGGAGATTCAAATGCAACATTACCACCATTTAATTTAGGTGAATTTGTGATACAGCAAATAAAAGATCATACTAAAAAAATTGCTTTGGCTTTAAAAACAGTTGGATTGATAAACATACAGTTTGCAGTAAAAGATGATATTGTTTATATAATTGAAGCAAATCCTAGAGCATCGCGTACCGTACCTTTTATTTCTAAAGCTTACCAAGAACCTTATGTGAATTATGCTACAAAGGTAATGTTAGGTGTTAATAAGGTGAAAGATTTTAACTTTAATCCTCAATTAGAGGGGTTTGCAATAAAGCAACCTGTATTTTCTTTTAATAAATTTCCTAATGTGGATAAAAAATTAGGGCCTGAAATGAAGTCTACTGGCGAGAGTATTTTGTTTATAGATAATTTAAAAGATGATCAGTTTTATGAATTGTATTCAAGAAGAAGAATGTATTTAAATAAGTAATCTTTAATATTTTATGTGGTAAAAAAAGAGCTCAATTTTGAGCTCTTTTTTTAGTTATAACTTTCTAAATTGTAAATAATCAGTATATTTGTTCAACTAAACGATTATTAGATTGAACAATATTAAGTCTGAGTTCACAATAAAAGATCTCGAAAATTTTTCAGGAATTAAAGCACATACCATTAGAATTTGGGAAAAAAGGTATAATTTATTACAACCACAACGAACGGATTCTAATATTAGGTTTTATAATTTAGAAAGTTTACAAAAGTTGTTAAATGTAAATTTGCTTTATAATAATGGCTTAAAGATTTCAAAAATAGCTAAATTATCTGATGCTGAAATGATAGTAAGTGTTGCCGACCTTACATTTACTAAAGGGTTTAAAACTGAAGCTTCTAATTCTTTAAAATTAGCAATGTTAAATTTTGATGAACAAATGTTTAATCAAATTTATAATAGCTTGTTAGCGTCAAACACATTTCAATATATTTTTACAAAAGTATTTATGCCTTTTCTTAATGAAATAGGAGTTTTATGGCAAGTTAATTCAATAACACCGGCACATGAGCATTTTATTACCAATTTAGTTAAACAGAAAATTCATATAAATATTGAGAAAATTCAGCATTTAACAACTCCTAATAGATTAAAAAAATTTGTTTTGTATTTACCTATGAATGAGATACATGAGCTAGGTTTATTATATCTGCATTTTGAATTATTGTTGCGAGGTTATTATTCAATCTATTTAGGTCAAAGTGTTCCTACAGAGAACTTACAAGATTTAAAGGACGGAGAATGTGAAACCATTTATATAACCTATTTGACTGTTGAACCATCAAAGGATTCAGTTGAATTTTACGCAGATCAGGTTTATAATTCTACATTAATTAACTCTAATGATTCTCTTTGGGTTTTGGGATCTAAAACATCACAAATTGAAATAAAAAGCTTTGATATTCCTCAAGTTAAAATTTTTAAATCACCATTGGATTTGTTAAAAATTGTATAATTTTTAGTAGAATATTTTTTATTGTCTAATAAAAACTTACATTTGTTAAACAAAAATGAAAAATATACTTATTATAGGTTCCGGATTTTCGTCCCTTTCAGCTTCGTGTTACTTAGCGAAAAAAGGATACAACGTTACATTGCTTGAAAAAAATAGCAGCGTAGGAGGACGAGCGCGTGTTTTACAAAAAGATGGTTTTAAATTTGATATAGGACCAACCTGGTATTGGATGCCAGATGTTTTTGAGAAGTTTTTTAATGATTTTGGTAAAAAATCTTCAGATTATTACGATTTAGAAAAATTAGCACCTGCTTATCAGGTTTACTTTAATACGCTAGAATCAATAATTATTTCAGATAGAATCGAAGAAATTTATGCTATTTTCGAAAAAGAAGAAAAAGGCAGTTCAGTTTATCTGAAAAAGTTTTTAGACGCTGCAAAATTCAATTATGAAATTGCTGTGAATAATATGGTTTATAAGCCAGGTAATTCAATTACTGAACTTATTACTAAAGATACTATCGTGAATGTTGCACAATTTTTTAAGAGTATAAGTAAAGAAGTTAGGAGCAATATTAAAAGTAAAAAATTAATACAAATATTAGAGTTTCCAGTGTTATTTTTAGGTGCAAAACCATCTAATACTCCGAGTTTTTATAGTTTTATGAATTATGCAGATTTCGGATTAGGAACTTGGCACCCAAAAGGTGGTATGTTTGAGGTTGTCAAAGGATTTGTATCATTAGCAACTTCGTTAGGAGTTACTATTAAAACGGAGCAGAATGTTGAAAAAATTGAAGTGGAAAATGGGAAAGCTGTAGGAGTTATATCAAATGGTGAATTTTTAAAAGCAGATATTGTTATTAGCGGAGCTGATTACCATCACTCAGAGACACTCCTTGATAAAAAGTATAGAATGTATTCTGAAAAATACTGGGAAAATAGAACCTTTGCTCCATCATCTTTATTGTTTTATGTTGGTTTGAATAAAAAACTTAAAAATGTATCGCATCATACACTCTTCTTTGATTCAGATTTTGATGCACATGCAGTTGAAATTTATGACACGCCAAGCTGGCCTAAAGAACCATTGTTTTATGCTAGTTTTCCTAGTATAACAGATTCAAGTTTTGCACCTGAGCATCAAGAAGCAGCAACTTTTTTAATTCCAATTGCTCCTGGTATAGAAGACACTCCAGAAATAAGAGAGCATTATTTTAAATTAATAATGGATCGTTTAGAGCGATTGACAGATCAAAAAGTGAGTGATCACATTATCTTTAAAGAATCTTATTGTGTAAATGATTTTATAGAAGATTACAATTCATATAAAGGTAATGCCTATGGACTGGCAAATACGCTGACGCAAACAGCATTTTTAAGACCAAAAATTAAAAGTAAAAAAGTTAAAAATTTATTTTTTACAGGTCAGCTTACGGTGCCAGGACCAGGTGTTCCACCATCAATAATTTCAGGAAAAATTGTTGCAGAAATGACTACTAAAAATTTGATTTAATATAACTACTAACTAAAAAAACATGAAACAACTTTTTGATGATACTTCTTTTCATTGTAGCAAAATAGTTACAAAAAAATATAGTACTTCTTTTTCTTTAGCAGTTAATATGCTATCACCGAAAATAAGAGGGGCAATTTATAATATTTATGCATTTGTACGTTGTGCTGATGAAATAGTAGATTCTTTTCATGGGTACAATAAAATAGATTTGATCACTAAATTTGAGGCAGACTATTATACGGCCTTAGAAAATGGTATAAGTTTAAATCCAATTTTGAATAGTTTTCAAAATACGGTTAGAAAATATAATATTTCAGATGATTTGATTCAGGCTTTTTTAACGAGTATGAAACTTGATTTGAACAAGACTGAATACAAAACAGCAGATGAATATAATAACTATATTTATGGCTCTGCTGATGTAGTTGGTTTAATGTGTTTAAAAGTTTTTGTAGATGGAGATAATGAAATGTATGAAAACTTAAAAGAGCCTGCTATGAAATTAGGTTCTGCCTTTCAGAAAGTTAACTTTTTACGAGACTTAAAAGATGATTACGAGGTATTGAATAGATCTTATTTCCCTGGTATTAATTTTAAATCTCTAGATTATCAGTCTAAGCAAACAATAATTGAAGAAATTGAAAGTGATTTTGCTGAAGCTTATAAAGGTATTAAGCTATTACCAATAGAAGCTAAATTTGGGGTATACACGGCTTATATGTATTATAGACGTTTACTACATAAATTAAAGGCAACTCCTTCAGAAAAGATATTAACAACACGTATTCGTGTTTCAAATCCTGTAAAATTAAGTTTACTAGCGCGCTCTTTTGTGGTGTTTAAATTTAACTTGTTATAAGTTAATATGAAGATTTTATTTTCTTTTTTTCTACTAGTGAATGTTTTAAGTTCTTCGGACTTAGAAGAGGTTAAAGCAAATTATTTAGCCATCCGATCTGTGGAAGAGGCAAATAATTATATTCGAAAAATAGAAAATTTAGAAAGTGATGATTCAAAAGTTTATCTTGCAGCTTTATATTTAATGAAATCTCGATTTGCAAAATTTCCGATTTCTAAATATTCAAACTTTAAAAAGGGTTCTAAATTATTAGATAAAACAATAAATAAAAATCAGCAAAAAGTAGAGTATAGGTATGTGCGATTTTTATTTCAAAGTGAAATTCCAAAATTTTTGGGATATCATGAAAATAAGGAAGAAGACTTTACTTGGGTAATCGAAAATTTTGAAGATTGTAAATTATCTAGTACTTATAAAAAAGTAATGTTGACTAACTTATTAAAGGTTCAAGGCCTTACTGAAAAGCAACATATAGAATTAAATAAATTGAATAACTTATTATGATATTTGTAGGAATTACACTGTTAACATTCATTTTAATGGAATGTATAACCTGGTTAACTCATAAATATGTCATGCACGGTTTAATGTGGTATTTTCATGAAGATCATCATCAACCTCGCTATCAGAATTGGTTTGAACGTAATGATGTTTTCTTTATCATTTTTGCACTACCAAGTATTGCCTTATTTTATTTTGGACTTGACGGAGGTTTAAACTATCGTTTTTTTATTGGTCTAGGAATTCTATTTTATGGAATGGCTTATTTTTTAGTGCATGATGTGCTAATTCATAGACGTTTTAAATGGTTTAATAAAACAAATAGCAAGTATCTTATTGGATTAAGAAAAGCTCACAAAGTTCATCACAAGCACTTAGGGAAAGAAGATGGGGAGTGTTTCGGGATGTTATTTGTACCATTTAAATATTTCAAAGTATAGTGAGTTTATATTTAATTTTAAATATAGCGTCTTTTATAGTTCCCTTTGTTTATAGTTTTGAAAAAAGAATGCGTTTTATAAAATGGTGGAAATCCGTTTTCCTTTCAATTATAATTGTAGCCATTTTTTTTATTATTTGGGATGTTATTTTTACAAAGCAAGGTGTTTGGGGTTTTAACCCAAAATATCATACTGATATACTATTTTTTGGATTGCCATTAGAAGAGATTTTGTTTTTTATTTGTATTCCTTACGCTAGTCTCTTTACGCATTACGCCTTTTTATATTTTAAACCAAAAGCTAAATTATCAAAATCTCAAACTACAGTTATTACATATATTTTAATTACTATAGCCGTCATAGTTTTATTTATAGCTTGGCCTAAAAAATATACAAGTGTAAATTTCCTATTATTTGTTGTTTTATTGGCATACTCATTGGTATCTAAAAACAATATGTTAAATCAATTTTTTATCACCTTTTTATTGATTTTAATTCCATTTTTCATTGTTAATGGTATTTTAACAGGTAGTTTTATTGAAGGAGAAGTGGTTTGGTATAACAACGAAGAAAATTTAGGAATTAGAATTTTCACCATTCCCGTTGAAGATACTGTATATGCGTTCAATATGCTATATAGTAGTTTAATTTTAATAGAATTTTTTAAAACTAAGTTTACATCGAAAGAGTATATCAATTCTTAATATTATTATTCAAATGAATAAACAAGATGTTTCTATTTTTTGGTTTCGTAGAGATTTACGCCTTAAAGATAATTGTGGTTTATTTCATGCGTTAAATTCAAGTATTCCTGTTCTACCAGTTTTTATTTTCGATGAAGAGATTTTAAGTGAGTTACCTGAAAATGATGCTCGAGTAAATTTTATTCATCAATCTTTGCAAGAATTGAATTCTAAATTATTAAAGTTTGGATCTTCTTTACTCGTTAAAAAGGGTAACACTAATGATGTTTGGAAACAGCTACTACATGAGTTTAATGTTCGAAGTATTCATTTTAATAGAGATTATGAGCCGTATGCTATTAAACGAGATTTAGAGATTACTAAGATTTGTAAAGAATATGGCGTACAGGCTTTTAATTATAAAGATCAAGTTATTTTTGAGACTACTGAAGTAGTAAAAAATGATGGAAAGCCTTATACTGTTTATACTCCTTACAAAAATAAATGGCGAGATTTATACAATATTAAAGAGATACAGTACTACAAATCTGAAGATATTGTAAATAATTATTTTAATTCATCTTTTGAATTTCCTTCAATTGAAGAAATAGGTTTTACTCAAAATTCAATAAAAGTAAAGTCAATTAATTTAAAGCCAATCATTGATTATGAATTACATAGAGATTTACCTATAGTTGAGACTTCAAATATATCAGTTCATTTAAGGTTCGGACTTATTAGTATTAGAAAACTATTTAATTACGCAGAAGCAAAAAACACTACTTTTTGTAACGAACTTATTTGGCGTGAATTTTTTATGCAAATATTATTTAATTTTCCATCAGTTGTCCAAGGTAATTTTAAATCAAAATATAACTTTATTCCGTGGAGAAATAATGAAGAGGAATTTAAATTGTGGTGCGATGGAAAAACTGGATATCCAATAGTAGATGCAGGTATGAATGAGCTGAATAAAACGGGTTATATGCATAATAGGGTAAGGATGATAGTTGCTAGTTTTTTAAATAAGCACCTATTAATAGATTGGCGTTGGGGAGAAGCTTATTTTGCAGAGAAATTACTCGATTATGAACTTTCTTCAAATAATGGGAATTGGCAATGGGTAGCAGGAACTGGTTGTGATTCGGCTCCTTATTTTAGAGTTTTTAATCCAGAAACTCAACAGCAAAAATTTGACCCAAATTTTGAGTATATAAAAAAATGGAATCCTAACTATAAAGAAATAGAAAAGATGGTTGATCATAAATTTGCACGGTTACGCTATTTAGAAGTGGTAAAAGGATCTTTGATTTAATAGTTATGCTGCTAATTTTGAAATCATTCCATTAAAAACAAACCAGTGAAATGGCGTTACGGCATACCAATACAATCTTCCAGCAAGGCCTTGAGGTCTAAAAGTAGCAGTTTGGTAAAGTACATTATCTTTAATCTTAAATTCCAACCAAGCCTCTCCAGGTAGCTTCATTTCTGCATAAAGTAATAATTTTTTTTGGTCTTTATTCGCGTAAATAACTCTCCAAAAATCCAAAGAATCACCAATGTTTAGCTCCGTAGGATGCGTTCTTCCTCTACGTATTCCAATCCCACCAAACATTTTATCAACAAACCCTCTAATTTTCCATAAAAATGTACCGTAATACCACCCATTTGTTCCACCTATTGACCAAATTTTAGATAAAGTAGCATTTAAATTAGAAATAGGTCGTTGCTTTTTATCTGTGAAGCATCCATAGGTAGGAACATTAATATAATCGTGAACGTCTTCTTTCAGAATGCCACTAACAAATGAATCTTTCCAACTAGAAACAATACTATTTTGTTCAATCTTTTCAAAGGCATTTTTAACGGCATCTTTATACGAAATAGGTTCAATATTTAATAGTTTATTGATATTGCTTGGTTTTCCAATAATTTCAATCCCCATACTATTAACTAAAGAGGATGCTAATTTATAAGAAGTTGATGTTACAAAATAAAGCCAATAGGAAGATAATTTCGGGGTCATTATTGGAACTGTAAGTATACTTCGTTTTAATCCTCTTATTTTTGCAAACTGTAAAAGCATTTGCTTATAAGTTAAAATTTCTGGACCAAAAATATCAAATGATTGATCGAATAATTTTTCATTCCCAGTAGCCTTTAATAAAAATGTTAAAACATCTCTAACTGCTATAGGTTGTGTTTTAGTATTTAACCATTTTGGAGCAATCATAAATGGAAGTTTTTCAACCAAATCTCGAATAATTTCAAAAGAAGAACTCCCTGAACCAACAATAATCCCAGCTTTAAAAGTGGTTAATGCGTATTTATTAGATTGTAAAATAATTTCAACATTTTTTCTGCTTAGTAAATGTTTTGAAAGCTTTGTGTCATTTGTAATTCCACTGAGATAAATAACTTGTTTGGTTAAGGTAGTTTCTATGAAAGATTTAAAATTTTGGGCGCACATTTCTTCTAATGAATGAAATTCAGTAGAAGAATTTGACATAGAATGAATTAAATAATAAGCAACATCAATATCTTTTGGTAATTGATTTAATGTTCGAGGTTTTAAAAAATCGGCCTCTGCAATAATCGCATTTTTATGATTTATAAAACTTTTAAGTGCTCTTTCTTTATCTCTTACTGCACAAACAACAGTATGGCCTTCATTTAATAGAAGTGGAATTAACCTTTTACCTATATAACCTGTTGCTCCAGTAACTAGAATTTTCATTTGGTCTAAAATATTTTTGGTCGTTGATAATCTAAACGCTTCTTTAAATTTGGGATGGCGTAGCCATCAAGTCCATTAATGGTTGCAACTTTTCCTTTCGATAAATCAACAAACCCATCATCTTGTAAAAGGCCATCTTTAATATATACTCCTTTTATTTCACCAACAATTAGCTTGGTATTATTAGCTTTAATAGTATATTCTTCAACAAATTGCATAGCTAATTGAATTGGACAATCTTTTACGAAAGGTACATAAAAATTATCTTTATATTCAGTTTCTAGCTTTGTAACTTCAAATTCAGATATTTCACGGTTATATTTAGCAGAGGTATGATGCGCATCTTCTAAAATTTGATCATGAATATGGTTTATGGTATAGTAGCCAGTTTCAATAATATTTTCGTAAGTATTTCTTGGAACTGTAGCAGGCCTTAACATAAATCCTAATAAAGGAGGTGAAGAGCCAAGATGAATCACAGAGCTAAATATTGCAACATTTGTTTTTTCTGAGACTGATTTAGTCGCAATTAAATTTACTGATTTATACCCTGCAATGCTATTAACAAGATTAATTTTATATAAATGATTTAGATTATTAATGTCTTGAAGGTTGAGATGCTTCATTATAAATTCTTAAAATTATTTATTTTAACCTCTTTTGCTTTTAAATCAAACATTAAATTATAAAGACCAAAAAATGTTCTGTTAATATAAATAAAGTGTTTTGACCCTCTGTTAGCATTCATTTTTTTAAGTTCAGTATTTTTAGAATATCTTTCACCTAGTTCGGCGATTTGACTAAAAAATTGGGGATCTGAAAAATCAAACGTTTCTTGTTGAAATGGTTGCGTGAATAAGCTTAACATATCATAAAACATCTCAGTAAAAAATTCTAATTCTTCAGGAGAGTCGTCTTCTCTTAAAATTTCTAATTCAAATAATTTTTCTTTAAAGATGGATGGATTATTAATATTCTCTTGTTTAGCCAATTCAAAATAAGGAATATAAAAATCATTAGGAATAGTTTTCATACATCCAAAGTCTAAAGCAATTAAATCTGCATCTTCTGAAATTAAAAAATTACCTGGATGAGGATCTGCATGAACCTTTTTTAAGGTATGAATTTGATACATATAGAAATCCCATAACGCTTGACCTAATTTATTAGCTTTATTGACATCAGAATTATGCGCAGTAAATTCAGATAAATGTTCTCCGTGCATCCAATCCATTGTAATAATGCGTTCAGAAGAAAACTCTTCGTAATAATTTGGAAAAATTAGGTTAGGGATATGAGCACAAGCAGCCGAAATCTCTTTGCTTTGGTCTATTTCTATTAAATAGTTAGTTTCTTCAATTAGTTTGTCTTCAACCTCTTTAAAATATTTATCAGAATCTTTACCTTTAATGTTAAACATACTAATAGCAATAGGTTTTACCAACGCTAAATCACTAGAAATACTATTTGCAATTCCAGGATATTGGATTTTAACCGCAAAAGTTTTGTCACCTTTTTTTGCTTTATGAACCTGACCTATACTTGCGGCATTTACAGAATTTGCATTAAAGTCGTCAAAAATATCTTGAGGTACTTTTCCAAAATACTTTTTAAATGTTTTTACAACTAATGGTGCTGATAAAGGTGGTACAGAAAATTGTGCTAATGAAAATTTTTCTACATATGCTTGTGGAAGTACACTCTTTTCCATACTTAACATTTGCGCTACTTTTAAAGCACTACCTTTTAGTTGTTTTAACCCGTCATAGATATCTTCTGCATTGTTTTTATTTAGACGTTCTTTGGCATCAACTTCAGTGGAGATTATTTTGTCTCCATAATATTTTAAGTAATTTACACCTACTTTAGCGCCAGTTTGAACCAGTTTTGAAGCACGTTGTATTTTTGAAACAGGTATTGTATCTATAGTTTTTAGCATAATGTTTTTATTTAATGTTCATTTTTTCTTTATATAGAAATTTGCCGAAATCTATAATGCTTTTTAAAGGTGTTGTATCAATTAAATCGAAACTTGTATTGACAGATTTTTCAATAAAAATATCTGTTTTTTCAAAAGAAGAAGAACTATCGTTCATCCAAAATTTTAAAGTAACTAAAAATTGTATCCAAGCACTTTCTTTAATACTCTTAAGTTGTATTTGAGTAATATTTTTTTGTTTGAAATCAATAGTTTCTATATTGAGACTTCCGATATACTCTGTGAAATTCTTTTTAAAATCAGCAAGGATGCTTAAATTTTTTAATTGATTTTTTTTGTCGTCAAGTAGCAAAAGAATGAAACTCCTATTAGCTGATAGGTTTTCAAAAAAGGTGAAATAGAAACTTAATAATTTGTTTCGAGCATCGAATGTCTCATAATCTTTACTTTTTGCTAACGTATTAATGGTAACCTCAAAAAAAGTTGTAAATATTGACTTTTCAATAGCTTCAAATGAACCAAAATACTCATAAAAGGTTGCTTCTTCAAATTTATTCTCTTTTGCAAAAACATATACAGATGATGGTTTTGAATTATTTTCAAGCAAATACTGCATGTAATATG
>NZ_JABDRI010000067.1 GCF_013041805.1 Lutibacter sp. | reverse complement strand
ACTTTCTACAATACAATCGTCCATAATTATAGCACCCATACCTACCAAAACATCATCATGTAAGGTACACCCGTGAACCAATGCGTTATGACCAATAGAAACATTATTGCCAATGTTTGTTGGGTGTTTTTTATAGGTAGCATGAATAACGGCACCGTCTTGCACATTCACTTTATTTCCCATTTTTATATAATGCACATCGCCTCTAATAACGGCATTATACCAAATACTGCATTGATTACCCATACTTACTTCACCAATAATTACGGCATTTTCAGCAATAAAACAATCGGTTCCAAATTGTGGTTTGTAACCGTTTAATTCTTTAATAATCATAAAATTCTAAGTTAAATTAATGAAGTTAAGTTCAATTTAAAATGATCCATTTATATTAGGACAACCGTTTCTACGAGGTGTTCTACAACCAAAATTGAATCCTACAGAGATTTGATGGTAGCCAGAGTCATCAAATAAAATATCTCCAGATTGCTTTGTATACGTATATGCGAACATAAATTTTTGATAATTTACACCTATAATTGGGGTAAAATAATTTAATTCTTCTGTTGGTGCGTTGTCAAATCCTTTTCTGTAAGAAAAAGCAGCCCAAAGTTGAGCGTCTGCAACATCTTTATACACTTTTATATTAAAATCTATAAATTGCTCGCTAGTTCGTTCAATCGCATGAATCATAATAGAAGGTTCTATTTGCAAACTTTTTCCTTGTCCATAATAATAACCTAAAGAAACTAAATACCTACGTAAATTTAACGATTCATATTTATCACTATATAAACTTCGTGCACTTAACAATATATTTTTTGCCGTAAAATACCCAAAAAAACCTCCTTTATGGTAGGCCATACTTACATCTGCATTAAAATAATTTTCACTATTTACAATTTGACTTATCACCGGATCTGGAAGCAAAAAATCACTTTCATCTACTTTATTATTCACAGCCATCAATGAAATTCCAAATGAAATTTGATTGGTTTCGTCATACTCATCAAAATTGATATGATAGGCATAGCTTCCTTGAATACCCTGTTGCGAATGATACCCATTTTTATCGTTAAAAAGAATAACACCCACACCCATATTTGTACCTACTCGTTGATGAGCACTTAACGTTTGTAGTGATGGAGCATTATCAGTACCCATCCATTGAGTACGAGCTGTTAACCTAACTTTCCCACAATTCCCAATTCCTGCAGCAGAAGGGTGCAATAAATACACATTATCCGATAAATAATCTGAATAAACCGGTAATGTTTCTTGCCCATTTGTAATAAAAGGTATTACAAAAAATAAGATAATTATATAATTAGGTACAATTTTCATTTCGTAAAATAATTGTCAAATATAGTAATATAAAAAAACAACCTAACGGCAAACCCAATAATTCTTACAAATGCTAAAAAAGAGATAATACTTTACTTTTTACATCCTCATTTTTACCAATATAAATTTTGATTTTTAAAAAATCTAACACCTTAAGCAAGGTTCCAAACATATAATCCCTATCGTTATTTTCAACATCTAAAACACTATTAATGGCAGTCTTACTTAACTGAGTACCTAAAATTAATTCACTTTTTTTAATTCCATTATGTTCCATTTTTGTACGAATAATTTTTGCTACTTGCTCTTTACAATCTATCTGTGTTAAATTTATGGATATCATAACCAATGGTTTAGTTAACTAATTTTAAAAATTTCACTTCTAAGTTACTGATTTTTAAAATAAAACAGAAATAAAAATGATGCTAAGTATTGCTATAATATTTATGTTTTAACAAACACTTTATAAGGTGTTAAATTATTTTTAATAACTTTGACAAATATTATGAAGCAATTTTTGAACAAAATAATAGCTGTTTTTATGGCAATGGTAGTTTTACTATCTACTATGTCGTTTACTGTTAGTCAACACTATTGTGGTGATTATTTAGTGGATAGCGCCTTATTTTCTAAAGCTGAGTCTTGTGGGATGGAAATGGAAAAACCATCACCAAATAAAGATTGTAGCCTCACTAAAAAAAATTGCTGTAGTGATATTTTAACTCAAATTGACGGTCAAAGTGAATTAAAAATTGACGTTGCACATTTAAATTTTGAGCAACAAGTCTTTGTAGCTGCTTTGAGCTATTCTTATATTCAATTATTTGAAGGAATAGAAGAAAATAGTGTTCCTTTTAACTATTACTCTCCTCCTCTTCTTGTCAAGGATCTACAATTACTTGACGAAGTTTTTTTAATCTGATTTTAAGTCGTTAGAAAAAGTTTACCCAGTTGGCAATTACCAATCCGGGATTTCTTTGTTATACGTATTTTTTTAAATACATTTTATCTATACACTTAAAACTAGTTATCTATGCTACATAAAAGCATTCATTTTTTAATAGAAAATAAATTAGTTGCGGTATTACTACTTGCGCTATTCATTGGATGGGGAATTTCAACAGCTCCATTTGATTGGGATACAGGAAGCATTCCCAGAAATCCAGTAGCTGTTGATGCTATTCCAGATATTGGAGAAAATCAACAAATAGTTTTTACCAAATGGGGAGGTCGTTCTCCACAAGATATTGAAGACCAAATTACCTATCCCCTTACAACTTCATTATTAGGTATTCCAGGGGTAAAAACAATTAGAAGTTCTTCTATGTTTGGGTTTTCAAGTATCTACATCATTTTTGAAGAAGACATAGAATTTTACTGGAGTCGCAGTCGGATTTTAGAAAAACTAAATTCTTTACCAAGCGGATTACTACCAAGAGATGTACAACCTACCTTGGGTCCAGATGCAACTGGATTAGGCCAAATTTATTGGTATACACTAGAAGGTAGAGATGAAGAAGGCAATGTAACTGGTGGATGGGATTTACATGAACTTAGAAGTATTCAAGATTATTATGTGAAATATGCGCTTTCTTCTGCTTCAGGAGTGTCTGAAGTTGCTTCAATAGGTGGTTATGTTCAAGAATATCAAATTGATGTAAACCCTGATATTTTAAAAGAATACAACATTTCGCTTGAACAAGTAGTAAATGCAGCTCGAAATACCAATAAAGATATTGGAGCAAAAACCATTGAAATCAATCAGGCAGAATATTTGGTTCGTGGATTAGGTTACGTAAAATCTGTTGAGGACATTGAAAATGCGGTAGTTACCTCCAAAGATTTCACTTCCATACTCATTAAAGATATTGCAAAAGTAACATTAGGACCAGCTGAACGCAGAGGAATTTTAGATAAAGAAGGTGCTGAAGTTGTTGGTGGTGTTGTGGTTGCACGGTACGGTGCAAATCCAATGGAAGTTATCACCAATGTAAAAGATCAAATTACTGACATTAGTGCTGGATTGCCTTCAAAAGTATTGAAAGACGGTAGAACATCTCAAGTAACCATTATTCCTTTTTATGATAGAACCGAATTAATTCAGGAAACTTTAAATACACTTGATGAAGCATTAACCTTAGAAATTCTAATTACCATTTTAGTAATTATTGTGATGGTTTTTAACTTAAGAGCATCTGTTTTAATTTCTGGATTATTGCCAATTGCTGTTTTAATGGTGTTTATTTCTATGAAACTGTTTCATGTTGATGCTAATATTGTCGCCTTATCGGGAATTGCAATTGCCATTGGTACTATGGTTGATGTTGGTGTGATTTTATCGGAAAACATCATCCGACATATGGATGAAGACGGCAATAAAACACCTATTAATAAATTAGTTTATCATGCAACTACAGAAGTTTCCGGAGCAATTATTACAGCAGTCATGACAACCATTATAAGTTTTGTTCCAGTATTCACTATGATTGGTGCAGAGGGTAAATTATTTAGACCACTCGCATTTACAAAAACAATGGCCTTAACCTCTGCTTTAATTGTAGCTTTATTTTTAATACCACCTTTTGCTGCTTGGTTATTTGGCTTTAAACCATCCTTAAAAAAAGGGAAATACATTGGTAGTATTGGTTTAATAATAGCAGGTATAGTAGGTGTGTTTAGTGGTTATTACGCTGCTTTATTACTAATAGCCTTTGGAATTTCTAGCATTTTAAAATTAAGAGGTATTCTTTCTGAAGAAAAAACAAATTTGGTAAATATTATTATTTCATCATTTACCATTGTTGCATTCTTAAGTGTGTATTGGAGACCATTAGGAGTTGATAATTCAATCTTTATAAATCTAATTTTCGTAAGTGCAATTTGCTTTGGAATTCTTGGAGTTTTTACTTTATTCAGAAAGTCTTATATACAAATTTTAAACTGGGCTTTAAACAATAAATTATTGTTTTTAAGCATTCCCGCAATCATAATTATACTAGGTGTTGGAGTTTGGAAAAACACCGGAAAAGAATTTATGCCAGCCTTAAACGAAGGTTCATTTTTATTGATGCCAACCTCCATGCCACATTCCGGAATTGCTGAAAACAAACGTGTTTTACAACAATTAGATATGGCAGTTGCAACCATCCCAGAAATTAAAACAGTAGTTGGAAAATCTGGAAGAATTGAAAGTGCTTTAGACCCTGCACCACTATCAATGTATGAGAATGTAATTATTTATAAACCAGAATACAAACTGAATGAAAATGGAAAACGATTAAAATTTAAAGTAAATGAAGATAACTTGTTTGAAACAACTTCAGGACAATTTATTACTTCAGGCACCAAAATTGAAACCAATAAATTAATTGAAGATTCAGCCGGTGAATATTACAGAAACTGGCGTAAATCAATAAAATCTGCCGATGATATTTGGAATGAAATTGTTCGAGTAACAAAATTACCCGGAGTAACTTCAGCACCTAAACTGCAGCCAATAGAAACTCGATTGGTCATGTTACAAACTGGAATGCGTGCTCCGATGGGAATTAAGGTGAAGGGGCAAGATTTAGCACAAATTGAAGCATTTGGTTTAAAATTAGAAAACGTATTAAAACAAGTTCCTGGTGTTAAAAAAGAAGCCGTTTTTGCTGATAGAATTGTTGGAAAACCTTATTTATTAATAGATATCGATAGAGAAAAATTAGGCAGGTATGGCTTATCAATTAATAATGTGCAGAGCGTTTTAGAAGTTGCAATTGGGGGTAAATTAATTACTCAAACAGTAGAAGGCAGAGAACGTTATGGTGTTCGGGTTCGGTATCCAAGAGAAAAACGTACCAGCCCCGAAGATTTAAAAAAGATTTATGTACCAACATCAGGTGGAAATCCGATTCCTCTATCTGAATTAGTAAGCATTAAATATGAACAAGGTCCACAGGTTATAAAAAGTGAAGACACGTTTTTAGTGGGTTATGTTTTATTTGATAAGTTAGATGGTGAAGCTGAAGTAACAGTTGTTGAAAGAGCACAAGTAGCAATTCAAGGTCAAATAGACAGAGGGGAATTAGTGGTGCCAAAAGGGATTAATTACCAGTTTACAGGAACCTATGAAAATCAATTACGAGCAGAAAAAACTCTTTCAGTTGTAGTTCCATTGGCATTGATAATCATCTTTTTAATATTGTATTTCCAATTTCGTTCGGTAACTACATCATTAATGGTTTTTACTGGAATAGCAGTTGCTTTTGCAGGTGGTTTTATGATGATATGGTTGTATGGAGAATCTTGGTTTTTAAACTTTGATGTTTTTAATGTAAACCTTCGAGATTTATTTCAAATACATCCAATTAATTTAAGTGTAGCTGTTTGGGTTGGGTTTATAGCTTTGTTCGGTATTGCGACTGATGATGGTGTTGTAATGGCAACGTATTTAACACAGACATTTGAAAGAAACGAACCAAAAACGAAGCAAGAAATAAGAGCTTCAATTGTTGAAGCGGGTGAAAAAAGAATCCGCCCTTGTTTAATGACCACTGCCACTACAATGCTCGCATTATTACCTGTACTAACATCAACAGGTAGAGGTTCAGATATAATGATTCCAATGGCAATACCAAGTTTTGGAGGGATGTTAATAGCTTTAATAACACTATTTGTAGTGCCAGTTTTGTTCAGTTTGAAAAAAGAAGTTTCATTAAAAAAATTAAACAATGAAAATTAAAATAGGATATATAATAGTATTATTTATAAGTATTTCTAGTTATGGTCAATCCTTGCAAGAGTATTTAAATATTGCAGAAAATAATAACCAAGAGCTACAAGCCATGCATTATAAATACAAAAGTGCTTTGGAGAAAGTAAACGAAGAAGGAAGTTTACCTAATACAACTATTGGAGCCGGATATTTTGTTCAAGAAGCAGAAACAAGAGTTGGCGCTCAAAAGGCTAAACTTTCAGTATCACAAATGATGCCTTGGTTTGGTACTTTGGAAGCCAAAAAAGAAAGCGCTTCTTTTAAGGCTGATGCGCAATTAAATGTAATTGATTTAACTAAAAGAAAATTATTTCTTAATGTTAAAACTAACTACTATCAATTGTTTGAATTAAATGTAAAAGAGAGCATCATAAAAGAGAATATTGAAATTCTTAAAACTTTTGAAGATTTAGCATTGATTGAATTAGAAAACAACAGAGCAACAATGGTTGATGTGCTTAAAATTAGAATGGAAAAGAATGAGCTTTCTAATAAATTGAGTACCGTTGTAGAAAACTTTAAAGCTAAACAAATTGCCTTTAATTTAATTTTGAATCAAGAAGAGAACCTTTCTGTGAACATTCCAAAGAATATTGAAATTTTTGAAGGTGTTAATTCATTTCAAAAAGAAATGATTTCAGAAAATCCACAATTATTGAAATTGGATAATTTACACAGTGCTCTAGAAAAATCTGAACTAGCTACTAAAAAAGCTGGCTTACCTACTATTGGTATCGGGTTAGATTATCTGATTGTAGAAAATAGAGCTGTTGAGAATTTATTAGAAAATGGAAAAGATATAATAATGCCTATGGTAACATTATCAATTCCATTATTTTCTAAAAAATACATTTCGAAACAAAAACAATTAAATCTAGAACAAAAAGCAGTTGAAACAATTAAAGTAGAAACTCGTAATCAGTTAGTTATTTTGTTCGAAAAAACGATGGCAAATCTAAAAAATGCTGAAGTTTCAATTAAAACACAATTAGATAATATAGAACAAGCGGATCAGGCGCAAAAAGTATTATTAGCAGCCTATGAAACTTCAAAAATGGATTTTGAGCAACTTTTGGAAATACAACAGTTAAAGTTAAAGTTTCAATTCAAAATGGTGACTTCAGAAATGGAGTATGCAATTCAAAAATCTACACTAGAATTTTTAACAACAACTAATTAAAGTACAATGAAAAAATATATAATTTACATCGGAATGCTAATAAGTGGACTCTTATTAGGTTATGTATTATTTGGAAGCAATTCAACTCCAAATGATTCGCACAATCACCAAATTTCTGAAACAATAAATCAACAATGGACTTGCTCAATGCACCCGCAAATTATGCAACCAGATGCTGGTGATTGTCCAATTTGTGGTATGGATCTAATTCCTGCCGAACCTTCTGCAGAAGGTTTAGAAGCGAATCAGTTCAAAATGTCAGAAAATGCACTGGCATTAGCAAATATTGAAACCACAATAATAAATAGTATTACAAATGAAGTAAGTGGCTTCATGCTTTCAGGTAAAATTACAGAAAACGAGAAAACGAATTCAATTCAAACGGCTCATTTTGGTGGTAGAATAGAAAAGCTATTTGTGAATTCTACTGGTGAAAAAGTATACCAAGGTCAACAATTGGCTTTAATATATTCACCTCAGCTAGTGATTGCACAAAAAGAATTATTAACTGCCTTAGAGTCTAAAACTAAAGATTTAACATTGTACCAAGCTGTGAGAAATAAGTTGAAAATTTGGAAACTTTCTGAAAAACAAATTGATAAAATAGAAGCTTCTAAAAGTATAATCACAAACTTCCCAGTTTATGCAAATGTGAGTGGAATAGTAACAGAAAAAATGATTGAAGAAGGAAATTATGTAAAAGAAGGACAAGAGCTATTCATGATTTCAAATTTAAATACCGTTTGGGCAGATTTTGATGCCTATGAAAAGCAACTTTCTTCAATAAAAGAAGGAGATGAAATAAGTATTAGAACTAATGCAGACCCAAACAAAGAAATTAATGCTAAAATTTCATTTATTGATCCGGTATTAAATACTTCAACTAGAACTGTTATTGTAAGAACTGAATTAAAAAATAATGAAGGAGTTCTAAAACCTGGAATGTTCATTCAAGGGCATCTAACACCAAAAAATGCAACTAAAAAACGTGAAGCTCTATTAGTAGTTCCTAAAACTTCCGTTTTATGGACAGGAAAAAGATCTGTTGTTTATGTTAAAATTCCTGGAACTGAACCAATTTTTCAAATGAGAGAAATTTTACTTGGCAATGATATTGGAGATTCTTATGAAATTGTAGAAGGATTAAGTTTAAATGAAGAAATTGTAACCAATGGAACTTTCACGGTAGATGCTGCTGCTCAATTACAAGGTAAAAAAAGCATGATGAGTCCTGAAGGAGGAAGAGTTGTTACGGGACATGAAAATCATATTGGTATGCAAGGTTCTGAAAATACTCAAGAAGAAAATGAAGTAGAGAAAACAGAAGATGATACCGTGATAAAAAGAATAAAAGTTGCCACAAAATTTCAGAATCAATTAAGCACAGTTTTCACAAATTATTTAGCAATAAAAGATGCTTTGGTTAATGATGATGTTAAACGTGCTCAATCAGCTGAAATCACCTTTCAAGAAAATTTAGAGAAAGTGGATATGAAACTGCTAAAAGATACTAAATCTCATAATTTATGGATGCCACTTTTAAAAGAATTGAAAACTGCTTCAAAAGAAATAGCAACTGCAGCAACAATTAAAATTCAAAGAGAACACTTTATTACATTGTCAAATGCAATTGCAAAAACTGTTACCATTTTTGGAGTGAACAAAAAAGTATATAAGCAATTTTGTCCAATGGCAAATAATGACAGAGGTGCATTTTGGTTAAGTACTGAAGAAGAAATTATGAATCCATATTTTGGTGATATGATGCTAAAATGCGGAAATATAGCTGCTATTATTGAAAATTAAAAATTCTAATTTAAGAGTTTAAATAGTTTTCAATTAGATCAGAAATCGTATCAATTTTAACCAATTGATAATTGATATTGCCTTTTTTTAATGTTGCACGCATATGCTTTCCAATAGCTCTGACTAATAAAACATCAATATCTTTAAATATTTCTAATAATTCATCATGGTTATGTTCTCCGTGTTCATGACTATGATGAGCATCGTGATGGTGTTCACTAGTACCATCATCATGGCTATGAGTATTTTTTTGATAATCTAAAGCTACTATTTCTCCTTTCTCAATAATATATATTGCAAATTCTTCAGCTCTGCCTGTTCTTTTTGCTATTGAAATACGATCATTTGTTGGAATTGCTATTTTCATAATTTTATTATCACTTTTATTGAGTTAAAAAACATACATCTTAAACATCTATTTATTCATCAAAGTCTTTAACTTATGAAGTAAAACTAGCGCTGTTATACCTCCTAAAAATGACACCAAACAATTAATTAAAAATAGAATAATATTAAAATTTCCTGAGTTCACTATTGAAATTGGATCAAACCCCAACCTACCAAATGATTTTATTAAAAAAACACTTCCAAAAACACCTGCAATCGTATTTCCACTAATTCCAAAATCGTATTTTTTAATAAAACCACCTATTATATTTGCTCCAAAAATACCTATGATAATACTGAATAATGAAATAACGGTGGGTGTCATATAATTTATTTTTTAATGTCCATAATCCATTTTATCAATTTTTCCACTTAACAATCTTTTTTGAACAATAATGTATACTATTACAAGTACAAAGCCAATAATTCCCCAACCTAATGCCACGGATAAACCATATTCAGTAGCTGATGTATTATAGATTGTAAGTGATTCGTTTTGGTCGTGAGTTGAAGGTAAAATTACTGGAAATAAAGACGCCAATGAAGACGTAATACCACCTACTATTACTAATGTTGATGCTATGAATCCATATACTTCTTTTTTAAATCTTTTGATAAAAAATAATCCTACTAGACCAGAAAAATAAATCAGTGGAAATATTATTAAGTAAGGTTTATCTATAAAATTATCTAAAGAATTTGGGTTAACTAATTGCCATACAAGCAAAGAAACTATGGTTAATACAGCCAATAAAATAGTCAATTTAAAGATAACCATTTTCAATTGATTGTTAATAGAAGAATTAGTTTTTAAAATAATCCAGTTTGCTCCATGAATTGCCAAAGTAAGCACTGCAATTAAACCAATAATAATAGTAAACCAATCTATTATGCCTGGTGTTTCACTTAATGGACTAAAGCTACTATCCCATAATGGTAAGAAAAAATAATGTGGTTCATACGCAGAAATACCATTTTCAACACCTCCTAGGTTTACCCCTCTTACTACATTTCCAAGAGCAATTCCAAAAAATAAAGCTAACAACAAACTTGAAACACCAAAAGATGTATCCCAAATATCTTTCCACATTTGAAAATTAAATTGCCCTCTAAATTCCAGCCCAATTGCTCTAAAAACAATTAACCATAAAACAATAATTAAAGGTAAATAAAACCCACTAAATACAGATGCATAAAAAGTTGGAAATGCCATAAAAAGCATTCCTCCTCCAGCAACAAGCCAAACCTCATTAAAATCCCAAAATAGCCCAGCAGATTTTGTGATTAATTCTTTGTCTTTTTCTGTTTTAGCAAAAAATAAGTGTATTATTCCTACTCCAAAATTATAACCATCCAAAATAAAAAAGATGGCTAAAACTAATGCTATAATTAAATACCAAAATACTTCCATAATTTAATGTTTTTGAGGTGTTGGACCTTGATGAATGGTTTTTCCTACCAATACTAAAAATAATAAGCCAAGTAGCATATATAAGGCTACAAAACCTAATAACGTGAATAAGGTATTCCCTGATGAAACTGTTGGTGAAATACCTTCAGAAGTTTTTAATAAACCATACACTAAATAAGGCTGCCGTCCTAATTCAGCAACATACCAACCAGTTAAATTTGCTATGTAAGGAAACGGAACTAAAAACATAATTGCCCAAAGCAAAGGCTTCGTAGAAAATAATTTTTTTCTCCATAAAAAGAAAACTGACAGTGCCATAATTCCAATAAAAATAGTACCTAATCCAACCATAATATGATAGGAATAATATAATGCAGGTATATTATCTGGTAATTCTTCTTCAGTAAACTGATCCATTCCTGGAATTTGACGATTCCAATCTTGATAGGTTAAAAAACTTAAAATATTAGGTACAGCAATTTTATTATCTAGTTTTTTCTGAACCATATCAGGCTGACCAATCAACACTATTTCAGCACCAGCTTCTTCTGTTTCAAAAATACCTTCCATTGCTGCAAAAGCTGCTGGCTGATAGTTTGCTACATTTTTAGCATTCCAATCACCTGTAGGTACAGCCACTAATACGCTAGAAACCAATCCAAAAATAATTCCTGTTTTTAGAAATAACTTACCGTACTCTATATTTTTATTTCGTAAAACATAAAAAGCGCCAATACTAGCTACCACAAATGATGATGTTACAATAGATGCTATTTGGTTGTGCAAGAAAGCTGGTAACAACCAAGGGTTGCTAAACAATGCTGAAAAGTTTTCTAAAACATATTTACCATTTTCCAAAATCTCATAGCCAACAGGATGCTGCATCCAAGCATTCGTCGCTAAAATTAAATAACCACTAGCCCAAGACCCTAAAAACACAAAAAAACCTGTTAAAAAGTGTAATGTTTGCCCCATCAGTTTTTCTCCAAAAATAAATAATGCTAAAAAGGCAGATTCTAAAAAGAATGAGAAAAGACCTTCCATAGCTAA
Source organism: Lutibacter sp. (assembly GCF_013041805.1). Taxonomy (GTDB): domain Bacteria; phylum Bacteroidota; class Bacteroidia; order Flavobacteriales; family Flavobacteriaceae; genus Lutibacter. The sequence continues at coordinate 662 of NZ_JABDRI010000067.1, read as the reverse complement.
GGTTTGCCCAATAATACCGCCAGTTAATTCAGAAAATTTAGCCCAATTAGTTCCAAATTGAAACTCCATTGGAATTCCAGTTACAACACCCATCGTAAAATTTACAGCGAATATTTTCATTAAAAATTTAGCTGCATTATTATATTTTTCAATATTAGTTTTTAAAAATCTCCATTTATAGTACACAATTATTAGAGACAATCCCATTGTTAATTGTGGAAATATGTAATGAAAAGTGATAGTAAATGCAAACTGCAATCTATCGTAGAAAATCATATCTTCCATTTGAATAATTTTATAGTTAGTTTTATATATGACTACATTCCTTGAATACAGAACTTATATTTCATTTTACTTTATTTAGAATACCAACCTCAACTTTTTTAAGCCAATGTCCTACAATTGGAAGCGATATCATAAACTCTTTTTTTGATGTACACATTACAAATATCACTCTATCTCCAAAATCTATCACACAAATAATATATAACTCTTCCTAATAGTTTTGAGTTTACCTGTTTGTTTTAAGGTATGATGAAAATTATAGGTGCTTCCATTCCAGTAAAACCAACTCATAATACTAAGGTTTTTATACATTTTTGTGTTTACATCTATTTTAATTTAGTCTAGATTAAAAAGATATTCAAAATTACATAGTTCAT
>NZ_JABDRI010000028.1 GCF_013041805.1 Lutibacter sp. | reverse complement strand
CGCAGGAATCGCATCATTATTTGGTATTAAATTAATTATGCTAAAAGTACCAGGTGCTGAATATATTACTCCTTTAGTATTTATGATTGTTCTTGGAACGGTTTTATTAAACGCAACAACAGCTCGTATATTTGCAAAGGTCGCGGGTGTATTCTTAATATCTTCTGATGGAATTATTATGATTGGGGCCTCAAACTTTGCGCGGTTAATTGGAACTTATTTACAAAAAAATAATAGGAGAGTAGTACTAATAGATAGTAATACGAATAATATAAATAAAGCTAAATCTCTTGGGCTTGAAGCTATTGAGGTTGATGTTTATACTGATGAATTATTAGAAGATGTTGAATTAAATGATATAGGATTTTTATTGGCACTTACAGGAAGCGCCGCTGTAAATGAGTATGCCATTGAAAAATACGAACATATATTTGGTGAACACGGTTCTTTTAGAATTATTTCTACCGATGAATTGAAAGGAGGAACTACAAAACCTGCAAAAGATTTATTTACACATAAAGATGATTTTATTAATTTAAGTGAAGTTGTAAGGGATTTTCCATTGGTTAATGAAGTAATTATTAGTTCAAAAGATCATTTTGATAAATTACTGAAAGAAATAAATCATGAAAGTCATGCAATACCAATGTTTTTAAAAGACAATGAAGGTGTCATTCATATTATTTCTTCACTAGATGATAGCTTTATAATTCAAAAAGGAAATATATTAATATACATAGGAAAAACTATTATATAGCAACTATCTAAACTAAATATAAACCGCATAAAAAAGAGTCACTTAACCATTTGCTAAGTGACTCTTTTTTATATATAGACTATTTTATTTTTCGTTTTTCCAATAACGTGGGTTTGTATCTTCTGAAGCTTGAGTCCAATAATCTTGATTAACAATATGACCGTCTAAGGTTTTTAATTTACGTTCAAAAACCCAAATAGTAGGATTAAAAACCATGTCAGTTGTTGCGACTGTGTATAATTGAGGTTCTTCTTCTGTTTTTCTTTTTTCTTCTTGAATTATAACTTCAAAGCCATTATGTTCTAAAAGTTTTTGAAGAAAATCTTTACGATTTTCATCAATCTTTTTTTCTATAAAAGTAACTCTAGTATCTCCTATACTTCCAAATGTGTGTTTTCCTGCTAATACCATAATCTCTTAATTGTATATGCTACTTAGTTCGTAAATATATTCATATAATGGGCTATATAAACCTAGGACTATAATACCAATTACTGTAATTATTAAGCCTAAACGCATATAGATTTTATTCTTAAAAAATGGAATCGGATTTTCTCCTTTTCTTAAAAACATTGCTCGTACTACTAATAAATAATAATATAAAGAAATAGTAACATTTACAACAGCCAAAAATACTAACAAATAGAAACCTTCACTTGCGGCAGCTGTAAATAAGAAGAATTTACCAAAGAAACCTGCAACGGGAGGAATACCAGCTAGAGAGAACAATGCTAAAAGCATTACCAAACTTAGTTTTGGATTTGTTCTGTACAAACCTTCATAATCAGTCATATTTTCTTTCCCTGTTTTTGAAGAAATTGCTTGAACTACACCAAATGCTGCTAAATTTGAAAAAATGTATATCATTATAAAATAAACAACTGTAGTAGTTCCCAACTGAGTGCCCGATATTAACCCAAGCAATATAAATCCTGCTTGTGCAATAGATGAAAAAGCTAAGAAGCGTTTCATATTTTGTTGACGTAATGCAAATAAGTTACCAATAAACATGGTGGCAATTGAAATTACATAAATCATATTTTCCCAAATGTGCATTAATGATTTAAAGATTGTAAATAATAGGATCATTAAGATGAATGCCGCTGCACCTTTTGAAATTACAGACAAATAGGAGGCAACACTAATTGGAGCGCCTTCGTAAACATCAGCCGTCCAAAAATGAAATGGCACTAATGATATTTTAAATGATAAACCTGCAAAAAATAAAATAAAACCTAAAATTGTTAAGTTGCTTGCAGAGATTGTTCCAATAATGTCGTGAAAAAATATAGAGCCAGAAGTAGCGTATAGCAATGATATTCCAAACAATGAAATACCAGACGCTAAGCCAGCTGATAGTATTAACTTAATACCAGATTCACTTGAAATTCTTTTTGAAGTTTCATAAGCTGCTAACGCTGCAACTGGTAATGTAGATAATTCTAAACCTATGTAAAACATTAAAAAATCACCTGAAGAAATCATAAAATACATTCCTAATAATGAGGAAAATAATAAGATAAAAAATTCAGTTCCTTTATCTTGCGCAACAATTTTTTCTTGAATCCAATCTGCTGATTGAAGCAACAAAATAAGCACTCCAATATTCAATACATTTTTAAAGAAATGAATTAAATTATTTGTTTGAAATGATCCACCAAAAATACTACATTCATTTATGCTCAAAAATCCGACAATAGTATGAATACCGAATAAAAATATAGCAAAATGTACGATGCTACTTTTTTTGTTTTTGGGTATAAATATTTCAGCTATTAGTAGCAATATAATAATTGCTAGTAATATAATTTCTTGTCTCATTAATAAAAAACTACTAAAATCCATTTTAGTTATCTATTTAAATTTTATAATACTCCTTTAATAAAAGGATCTAAACTTGCCATAATCATGTCACTTAACCAAAGAGGTACAACTCCAATTGCTACAATTGGAATTAGTAATAGTAAAATACCTGTTTTTTCATACCAAGTGGCTTTTGGTAAGTTTGCAAAATCATCATTAACAAGTGGTCCCATCATTATTTTACCAACTAACCTAAGAATATATACTGCTGTAACAACTATTGAAGATACAGCAAGAATGGTTAAAACTCTTTGAAAAGTATCTGGGTTTTGGAAAGCACCTACAAAAATATTCATTTCAGCAACAAAACCACTAAACCCTGGAAGACCTAAATATGCCATACCTGTTATTACATAAATTGCTCCAATAAACGGCATAATTTTCATTAACCCTCCTAATTTGTTAATATCGCGTGTATGTGTTCTTCCGTAAACCATTCCAATTAAGGCAAAGAACATAGCAGTTAATAATCCGTGAGATAATGATTGAATTATGGCGCCATTCCAAGCTGTTTTGTTTAATGTAAGTAAGGCAAATAATACCAACCCTAAGTGACTAACAGACGCATAGGCGTTAATATACTTTAAATCTGTTTGTTTAATGGCTCCAAAAGCACCATAAACTACACCAGTTGCTGCTAAAATAATAAAGAACCAATCCCAATGCATTGCACCTTCAGGTAATAAAAACATTGCAACTCTAAACACGCCATACCCACCTAATTTCATTAATACTCCTGCATGCAGCATTGAAACTGCTGTTGGTGCAGAGGCGTGACCATCAGGTGACCAAGTATGAAAAGGAAATAAAGCTCCAAGAACTGCAAATCCAATAAATGTTAAAGGGAAAAATAATTTTTGAGCTTCAAATGGAATGTTTACTTGTGAAATTTCTAAAATATTAAAAGTTAAAGCTCCACCATCAGCATTTGAGTTGAAATAAATTCCTAAAACACCAACTAATAATACTGCTGAAGCTCCCATTAACATTAATGTTAATTTCATAGCGGAATATTCTTTTGGTCCACTTCCCCAAATACCAATTAAAAGATACATTGGAATTACCGCTATTTCGTAAAATACAAACATTGTAAATAGATCAATAGAAATAAAGAAACCATAAACTCCTGTTGATAATACTAGCAATGAGATAAAAAATTCTTTTGGTAAATCTGGCATTTTCCAAGAAATGAATACACCAGCCAAAACAACTATTGTTGTTAAAACAATTAGTGCAACCGAAATTCCATCTACACCAATAGCATAGTGAATATTAAATTGTTCAAACCAAACTAAATCTTTGGTGAAAACCATAATGTTATCATTAATAGCCTTTTCTTTAAAATAGGAAATAACTAAATTTACTGCCATTCCTAGTTGAATTATACTTCCAACCATTGAAACTTGACGTGCCTGTTTTAGACCTTTTGTAAAAACTAAGGCTAAAATTGTAAGAACAGGTACAACGACAAAGAGTGATAAAATATCCATATTAATTTGTTAGTTTGTCCATAAATAAATAAATACCAAAGCTAAAATAACGACTCCAGCAATAAATGAGAATGCGTAATCTTGTACTTTCCCAGATTGAATTCCTTTAATTCTTTTCGAAATAACTACTGTTTTATTTCCTATACCTTCCATAGTTCCATCAACAAATTTTTTGTCGAACCAAGCTATTGGAGCAGCAATAAGATTAAAAATTATTTTTTTGGTAACGAATAAATAAATTTCATCAAAATAGAACTTATCAAAAGTCCATTTATAAAATACGCCAAAGGCATGTGCAAATCTTGAAGGCAATTCATTTTCTTTTTTGTAGAAAACAAAAGCAAGAATAATTCCAGTTAAGCCCACAGCTGTAGCAACTAATGCTAAAGGAATATTTAAATGAGCTTCAAATCCGGCTTTATCTGCAGATACGTATTCACTAAAATGAATTAATCCACCAACAACCGTAATAAATGCTAATACCATTAAAGGAAAAGTCATGGAAAGAGGTGATTCGTGAGGCTCATGTTTGTATTGAGTATCTTTTCCCCAGAAAATTCCAAAATACAATCTAAACATATAAAACGCAGTTAAACCTGCAACAAATACACCAACAACATATAGTAATGTGTTGTGTTCAAATGCAGCAACTAAAATTTCATCTTTACTCCAAAATCCTGATAATGGAAATACACCAGCAATTGCTAAGGCAGCAATTAAAAATGTAATATTGGTAATAGGCATATATTTACGTAAACCACCCATATCTTTTAAATAATTACTATGTACTGCATGAATAACAGAACCTGCAGCTAAGAATAGTAATGCTTTAAACATTGCATGTGTAAATAAATGGAACATTGAAGCCATATAACCAACACCTTCGTGACCTTCATAACCAGAAACTCCCAAAGACATCATCATATAACCAATTTGTGACATGGTTGAAAATGCCAATACTCGTTTTATATCGGTTTGTGTTATTGCAATTATAGCAGCAAATAGCGATGAAAATCCTCCAACATAAGCAACAATATTCAGTGCAAAACCATCTTCAACAAAATAAAACATTGGAAAAAGTCGAGCAACTAAATACACACCTGCTACAACCATGGTAGCTGCGTGAATTAATGCGGAAACTGGAGTTGGACCTTCCATAGCATCTGGTAACCAAATGTGTAATGGAAACATGGCTGATTTTCCTGCGCCACCTATAAACATTAAGATTAATGCCCAAGTGATTACTGATAATCCCATAAATGAAGTAGACGCCCAATTTAAAATAGCAGGTCCTTCAGGATTGTTTAATGTTTCAAAATCAAATGTTCCTGTGTAGTATCCCATTATTAATATTCCAATTAAGAAACCTAAATCTGCAAAACGAGTTACAATAAATGCTTTTTTTGCGGCAGATACAGCTGAAGGCTTTGTATAATAGTAACCAATTAATAGGAAAGATGAAACACCAACTAATTCCCAAAAAATATAAATTTGGAAAAGGTTTGTTGCTAAAACCAACCCAAACATTGAGAATGAGAATAGTGAAAGGAAGGAGAAAAAGCGTGTATATCCATCATCACCTTTCATATAACCTCTACTGTATATATGCACCATTAATGATACTATTGATACTACAATAAGCATCATTATTGATATTGGATCAATTAACACACCCATATCTATATGCAAGGTGTCAGTAAAGTTCATCCAAGTTACTTTTTGAACAATTGTTTTGTAAATACCACTTTCTTTACCTACAACAAAAAAGTATTGATAAGCTGTATAAAATGATAGTGCTGCTGAGGCAGATAAACCTGCAACGCCAATATATCCAGAAACAGCTGGTTTAATTTTTTGATTAAAAATTCCTAAAAGTAAAAATACTGCTAGAGGAATTAACGGAATTAATATTGTATAACTTATATCCATGTTTCTTAACTATTAATACTTCATAATTTCAGTGTCCTTAACTTCTACAGAGCTAATTTGTCTGTAAAGGTTAATTATTATTGAGATAGCTAATGCAGTTTCGGCAGCGGCTACGGCAATAATAAAAATTGAGAAGAAAACTCCTTGTAATACATCTGGATACAAATATTTGTTAATAATAACAAAATTTATAACCGATGCGTTCAAAATTAATTCAACAGACATTAAAATTGAAATCAGGTTTTTTCTTGTGATAAATCCGTAAACACCAATAAAAAATAGGAAAGAGGTTACGGTTAGTATTTCGTATATGCTAATTCCGGCTATCATACTGTGTCATTTTTTTTGCTGGTTAGTTTTGTGCCTTTAGCAATAATAATTGCTCCAATCATTGAGGCTAATAGCAATAAACTAATTACTTCAAACGGTAAAATAAATCCACCAGCTTCATAGTTTAATAATCCGAGCCCAATATCTTCGGTTGTAGTTGTAATAGAATTTTCAACAACATTAAATTCGTGAGAATAAATAGTTACTAAAAATAAAGCAAGACCTAATAAACTTGCGATACCAACTATAATTCTTTTTGAAACTTTTGCAAGCTCCAATTCCATTTCTACATGATGTACTAGCATTACTGAAAATATAATAAGAACAATAATACCACCCGCATATACTGTAAGTTGTATTGCAGCTAGGAAATTATAATCTATTAAAAAATAAATTCCAGATATGCCTATAAGTACAAACAATAAATAAATAACGGATCGAAGCATTTTTTTGCTCGAAACAGATGCAATTGCAAAGGCAATTATAATGAATGCTAAAATGTAAAATATAATTTTTTCCATATCTCTAGTCTTCTATTCCCGCTTTAACTTTTGAGCCAGGCTTGTTTAAAACTTTTGTCAAATAACTTCTATCATATACAGAATTTTCAAAATTCTGAGCCCATAAAATAGCATCAGTTGGACAAGCTTCAATGCATAAACCACACATAGTACACATTCCTAAATGGTAGATATGTTTGTCTATCATTTTTTTCTTTTTCCCAGTTTCAGGATCTAATTGTCGATCCCAAATAATTTCTATTGATCCATTAGGACAAGCTATTTCACATTTTTGACAACCAGTACAGGTATGTTCATTATTTTCATCGTGAGGCATAACGACTTCACCACGAAAACGATCAAACATTTTTAGCGTTTCTCTATTGTCAGGATATTGTTGTGTAATAGCTCCTTTTCTTGAGTGCAAAAAGTAGTTTCCAGTAACACTCATACCGGTGAGCAACGTTTTTATACCTTTTGCTATATTTCCAAAATAACTCATAATTTCTAAAATTGAATTGTTAAGTTAAGCCAAACAACTAAAGCCATTAAAATAAGGTTCAATAAATTTAAAGGCAATAAATATTTCCATTCTAAGGTCAATAATTGGTCAATTCTTAATCTAGGGAATGTCCATCTAAACCACATCATTAAAAATACAATTACTAGTGTTTTTCCTAAGAACCAAACTACTCCCAATAATGGAATAGATTCAGTAATTCCAAAAGGAGATAACCAACCTCCAAAAAATATAGTTGCGGCAATTGCGGCAATTATAAACATGTTTATGAATTCAGCTAAAAAGAAGTATGCGAATTTCATCCCTGAATATTCGGTATGAAAACCAGCTCCTAACTCCGATTCGGCCTCTACTAAATCGAAAGGCGCTCTATTTGTTTCAGCGGTACCAGCAATCATATAGATCATAAAAGCAATAACTGCAGGAATATGTCCTTGAACTATTAACCAACCGTTTTTTTGAACTTCAATAATTTCTGAAAGTTGCAAGCTACCTGTAACAAGAACCATTGTAAGTAATGATAAACCAACAGATAATTCATAACTAATAGTTTGAACCCCACTACGCATGGCACCAATTAACGCGAACTTATTATTACTACTCCAACCACCTAATAAAATTCCAATTACACCAATTGATGAGATTGCCATTAGGAATAAAACCCCAATATTAATGTCAAATGCGTGAAATTCTTGTGAAAAAGGAAATACAGCCAAAGCCATAAGTGATGAAACAATAACAAAGTAAGGTGCTAAATTGTATAAAAATTTGTCAGCTCTTTCTGTTCCGGTTAATTCTTTTGAAACTAATTTTAAGGCATCAGCCATAGTTTGTAACAAACCCCACCATCCAACTCTGTTTGGACCAATTCTTAATTGAAACCAAGCAGCAACCTTTCTTTCTAATAAAACCAAGTATAAACCTGCAACAGCAAATATGGCTAAATACACTACTGCAATTAGCACCATTTCTGTTATACTTGCTATACCCTCTGGCATGATACTAAAAAGCCATTCGTGAATATTTTTTGTGATACTTAATGATATATTCATTGTGTTTATTTTATCTGTCAATATCTGGGACTACAATATCTAATGTTGCCATAGATGCAACTAAATCTCCAATTTTACCGCCTACTGCAATATGATTTAAAAGAGATAAGTTTGAAAAACCTGGAGAACGGAATTTTAATCGATATGGATTTTTAGTTCCTGTACTTACAATGTACACACCAAGTTCACCTCTAGCAGCTTCTACTTTTTGATAGAATTCACCTTTTGGTAATTTAATTACAGCATTTGTAGCTACTTTATAATCTCCTTCAGGAATATTATCAATTAATTGTTCAATGATTGACATGGATTCCCACATTTCTTGAACTCTAACTTCATAACGTGCTAAACTATCACCTTCAGTTCTTAATGCTTCTTTAAAATTAACTTTATCTAAAGCACTATATGCATGGTGTTTTCTAACGTCACAAGAATATCCAGAACCACGGCCAACAGGTCCTGAGGCTCCGAATGAAATAGCGTCTTCTTTTGTTAAAATTCCAACACCTTTCATTCTTTTCTGAAAAATTACATTTCCAGTTAAAAGTTTGTCGTATTCTGGTAGTTTTGTTTTAAAATGAGCTATAAAATCTTTTACTCTTTTTATAAAATTTGGATGAATATCGTACATTAATCCACCAGGAATATTGTAGTTCATTGTTAAGCGTGCACCACAAGTTTCTTCAAAAATATCATTAATTAATTCACGATCTCTAAATCCAAGAAAATACGTTGTTAAGGCACCAACATCCATTCCCATAACACCCCACCATAAGGTATGAGAGGCAATTCTAGTTAATTCACCTATAATAGTTCTAATTACTTTAACGCGTTCTGGGATATCAATTTCTAATGCATTCTCAACAGCCAAACAAACCGCTTCATTATTGATATGAGAAGATAAATAATCCATTCTATCAGTTAAATGAACTATTTGTTGATAGCTATCTCGTTCACACATTTTTTCAATAGAACGGTGAATATACCCTAAATCTGGTTCAACTTTTTTAATAATTTCCCCATCAATAGTTAAAAGTAAACGTAAAACACCGTGCGTTGCAGGGTGCTGAGGTCCCATATTAATGAAATATTCTTCAGATTTAAAGTTATTAGTTATCGTAGTTGTTTCCATAAGTACTTATTTAATAACCATATTAATTTCATCTACATAGTCTTTTCTTAGCGGAAAGCCATCCCAATCTTCAGTTAAAAAAAGTCTTTTTAAATTTGGATGATTGTTGAATATAATTCCGAAGAAATCAAATGCCTCACGTTCGTGGAATTCTGCTGTTGCCCAAATGTTAGAAACTGTATCAAAAGTTGGATTTTCTCTATCTTCAGTTTGAACTTTTACAACTACCATATGTCTATGAATTGTAGATTCTAAATGATAAACAACTCCTAATTCTTTTCCCCAATCAATGCCGCTTAAACAAAATAAATAATCAAAACTTGTTTCATTATTTGATTTTAATTGAGTCATCAATTGATGTAGTTGTTCTGGTTGAACAATTATATTTAAGAACTGAGAGCCTTCTTCAGTGAATTCTAATTCTGGAATCCAGCTACTAATTAATTTTTGTAATGCTTCGTTAGTCATAACTTTCAGTTTTATAATCCTTCATCAAATCCATCAATAGGATTTTCTTTGTGCTTCATATTTTCAGTTCTAATTTTTTCTTGAAGCATTAGCATACCTTCTAATAGAGCTTCTGGACGAGGTGGACAACCAGGAACATAAACATCCACTGGAATTACGTGATCTGCACCTTTAACCACTGAATAGGTATTATAAAAGAAAGGTCCTCCTGAAATTGCGCAAGCTCCCATTGCAATTACATATTTTGGCTCAGCCATTTGATCGTATAAACGACGTAAAACAGGAGCCATTTTATTTACAATGGTTCCTGCAATAATAATTAAATCAGCTTGTCTTGGGGAAGGACGTGCTACCTCAAATCCAAATCTTGAATAATCATGGCGAGCAGCTCCTGTTTGCATCATTTCAATGGCGCAGCAACTTGTACCAAAATAAAGAGACCAAAGTGAATTTGATCTCCCCCAGTTAATTATTTTATCTAATGAAGTAACTATTACGTTTGCTCCATTTCCAGCAGGAATTACTTTTCCTGGGAAATCTTTTGGAATTACCGGTGTTCTTCCGTCATCTCCAAGTTCGCTTATAAATGATTTTTTATCTAGTCCCATTTTAATGCTTCTTTTTTCCAAGCGTATGCTAAACCTAAACCTAAAATCACAAGAAATACCATAACTTCAATAAAAGCAACAGTTCCAACTCCTTTAAAGACTACTGCCCAAGGAATTAAAAAGGCTACCTCTACATCAAAAATTAAGAATAATATTGCAAATAAATAGTAGCCAACTTTAAATTGAACCCAAGTAGGGCCAATAGTTGTCATACCACTTTCATAAGGTTCTCGCTTTTGTGGATTGTCTGATTTATGTGAAATTAAATTTGATAAAAAGTTTGCTCCTGCAACTAAAATAACTCCTGCAAGTAAAAATACAATAATGGCTTCTGATCCCATTCTAAATACACTTTTTTATTAGACGGTAAAATTAAATGAATTCTTATAACCGTTAGCTGATATAAATCAGCTAAAAACTAAATAAATGTTACTTAACTTCGTATGTTTCTCCTGCAAAAAATAAGTCGTCAGTTTTTTTGAATTTTGAGTTTGCTTTCACTTGTTTAGTTAGCGCATCTTCTCGTTCTTCAAGAGTAACATCCTCAAAACTTCTAATTATTCCAGTTGCAATTGGATATTCAAGTCTTACTAACATTTGGTGTAAAGTAGGGTCTTGTTCTTTAGCATTATGTACCAATAAATCTTCTTGAGTAATACCGTTTTCTCCAATAGTGACAACCTCTAGTTTTAGTCCTTTAAGTACTATTCCTTTATCTCGCTCTTTACCAAAAATCATTGGTTTACCGTGCTCAAGAAATATTTGCATGTCCTCCTTTACCTTTTTATCAGTAAATTTTGTATAACAGCCATCATTAAAGATCACACAGTTTTGTAAAACTTCAATAAGAGAAGTTCCTTTAAACTTGTGGGCATCTACAAATAGTTGTGACATTTCTTTTGGAACATTACCACCAATTCTTGCAAAGAAACGCGCTCCTGCCCCTAAGGCTAATTCACCAGGAACAAATGGAGGTTGCGTGTTTCCATAAGGAGATGATTTTGTTTTTTGTCCCACTAATGAAGTAGGAGAGAATTGACCTTTAGTTAATCCGTAAATTTCATTATTAAATAAAATAATATTTAAATCAAGGTTTCTTCGTAGCACATGAATAAAGTGATTTCCACCAATAGCCATTGCATCTCCATCACCGGTAGTAATCCAAACACTTAAATCAGGATTTGCCAGTTTAACTCCTGAAGCAATTCCAGGCGCTCTACCATGAATGGTGTGCATTCCATATGTGTTCATATAATATGGGAAACGAGATGAACATCCAATTCCTGATATAAATACAACGTCTTCTTTTTTAACACCCATTTCAGGAAGTGCTTTTTGCATTGAACGTAAGATAACATAATCATCACAACCAGGGCACCATCTTACTTCTTGATCACTTGCAAAGTCTTTAAATGTATATTTTTGTTCTTTTATTGCTTCCATAATTAGTCTACTAATTTTTTAAATTCTGCTATTAGTTCGTTATTTCCAAAAGGTAACCCTTGAATTTTATTGTATTGTGAAATGTCAAGTCCGTTAAAATTAATTTTTAAAATGTTGGCAAACTGACCGTTATTTAACTCACAAACAATTATTTTTTTGAATCTTTTTAATAATTCTTCTGTGTTTTTTGGAAGTGGATTTATATAGTTAAAATGAGCAAAACCAATTGATGAATAACCTTGTTCATTAATTAATTTTACAGCTGAATGAAGTGATCCATAAGTTCCTCCCCAACCAATAACTAATAAATCTCCTGAATCTGCAAACTCAGGTTCAATATCAGGAATATAGTTTTGAACTCGTTTAATTTTTTCAGCTCTAATTTTGGTCATTTTCTCATGATTTTCAGGGTCATGAGACACATTTCCAGTAAGACTATCTTTCTCTAAACCACCAACTCTATGCTCTAATCCTGGTGTTCCTGGTATTCCCCAATTACGAGCAAGTGTTTCTTCATTTCTATCGTATGGATGCCAATTTTCAACAGCTTCTTTGGTAATATTATTTTTAATTTCAGGTAATTCACTAACACTTTGAATTTTCCAAGGTGCAGATCCATTTGCAATATAGCCATCAGTTAATAAAACAACCGGAGTCATATGCTCTAAAGCTAATTTTGAGGCTTCAAAAGCATAGTTAAAACAATCGGCTGGTGTACTTGCAGCGATTACAATTACAGGACTTTCACCATTTCTTCCATACATTGCTTGTAATAAATCTGATTGCTCTGTTTTAGTTGGTAAACCTGTTGATGGACCACCACGTTGAACATTTACCACAACTAAAGGCAGTTCCATAATCATAGCCAAACCTAAAGCCTCACCTTTTAAAGCAAGTCCAGGACCAGAAGTGGTTGTAATTGCTAAATCACCAGCAAAAGAAGCACCTATTGCAGATGCAATACCTGCAATTTCATCTTCAGCTTGAAATGCTTTTACTCCAAAGTGTTTGTGTTTAACTAATTCATGTAATATATCAGTTGCTGGCGTAATAGGATAGGATCCTAAAAATAATTCTAAACCTGATTTTTCAGCTGCAGCTAAAAATCCCCAAGCAGTTGCAGTATTCCCCATAATAACTCTATAGGTACCTGTATCCATTTTAGCAGGAGAGATTGTGTAAGCATTTGGAATTAATTCTAAAGTTTCTGCAAAGAAAAAACCAGCATTTAAAACTTTTGTATTTGCCTCAATTAAATGAGGTTTAGTTTTGAATTTTTTATTAAAAAAATCAATAGTGTGCTCTTTTTCTCTTCCATACATCCAATATACCATTCCAAGGGCAAACATATTTTTACTTCGTGTAATAGATTTATTATCTAAGCCCTCTACATCTTTTAGAGCTTCTTTTGTTAAAGAAGTCATAGAAACTTGAATGACTCTATAATTTTCTAAGCTATTATCTTCAAGTGGATTTGAGGTGTACTCAGCTTTTTCTAGGTTCTTTTTTGAAAAAGAATCTGTATCAACAATTATTGTGTGTCCAGGTTTTAATGCGTAAAGATTTGTCTTTAACCCGGCAGGATTCATTGCTACTAATAAATCTAAGTTGTCACCCGGTGTACTTACTTCTACACTACCAATATGAACTTGAAATCCTGAAACTCCATACAAACTTCCTTGAGGAGCTCTAATTTCTGATGGGTAATTTGGAAATGTTGCTATATCATTTCCGAACATAGCAGATGTATCAGTAAATTGTGTTCCTGTAAGTTGCATTCCATCACCAGAATCACCAACAAATCGTATAACAACAGCCTCTAATACTTCTGGTTGGAGTGTTTCTTTAGTTGTAACCATAATATATGATAATTAAAATTTTTTAGTTAAATTTAAAGAAAATAATTTTTGAGTAAATTATTTAAGTGTCAAATTTAAATTTACTTTTTAGATTAGTAAATGACTTTTGTCACTTAAATTTGTTTAAAATTATATATTTTTGTTGAATAAATAACTATTAAAAATAAGTAAACATGGCTATTAAAATAACTGACGAATGTATAAACTGTGACGCCTGTATTTCAGAATGTCCAAACAATGCAATTTACGAACCAGACACTGAATGGGCGTATGCTGATGAAACTTCATTAAGTGGAATGGTTACAACACCTGGAGGTGAAGAAGCTGATGCTGATGAAATGAATGAGGCAATATCGGATGAATTTTATTTTATTGTAACTGATAAGTGTACAGAGTGTAAAGGTTTCCATGATGAACCTCAATGTGCTTCTGTTTGTCCTGTTGATTGTTGTGTTCCTGATGAAGATAATGAGGAAACAGAAGAACAATTATTAGCTAAAAAAGCTTGGATGCACGGAGAATAATTTTCCCAAATTAAACATAAAAAAAGCAACTTATATAAGTTGCTTTTTTTATGTTTAATAAATAGAGTGTACTAATCATTTAATTTTAGAACAGCCATAAAAGCTTCTTGTGGAATTTCTACATTTCCAACTTGACGCATACGTTTTTTCCCTTTCTTTTGTTTCTCTAATAATTTACGTTTACGAGATATATCACCACCATAACATTTAGCAGTTACATCTTTACGCAATGCCTTTACAGTTTCTCTTGATATTATTTTGGCACCAATTGCAGCCTGAATAGGAATGTCAAATTGTTGTCTAGGTATTAATTGACGTAATTTTTCGCACATTTTTTTACCAATATTATAGGCATTATCTGCATGAATTAATGCTGAAAGTGCATCTACTGAAGTACCATTTAATAAGATATCTACTTTTACCAATTTTGAAGCTTTTAATCCTAAAGGATGATAATCAAATGAAGCATATCCTTTTGAAACAGTTTTTAAGCGATCATAAAAGTCAAAAACAATTTCGGCTAAAGGCATGTCAAAAGATAATTCAACTCGTTCAGGTGTTAAATAAGTTTGATTTGTTATTTGTCCACGTTTTTCAATACATAAACTCATAACTGGCCCAACAAAATCAGATTTTGTAATAATCGTAGCTTTAATGTATGGTTCTTCAACTCTATTTAATCTGGAAGGTTCAGGTAAATCTGAAGGATTATTAACTAAAAGAGGAGTCTCTGGTTCTTTATTTGTAAACGCATGATATGATACGTTTGGTACCGTAGTAATTACAGTCATATCAAACTCACGTTCCAAACGTTCTTGAATAATTTCTAAATGTAACATTCCTAGGAAACCACATCTAAATCCAAATCCAAGTGCTGCAGAACTTTCAGGAATAAAAACTAACGAAGCATCATTTAATTGTAACTTCTCCATAGAATTTCGTAATTCTTCATAATCTTCAGTATCAACGGGATAAATTCCGGCAAATACCATAGGTTTTACATCTTCAAAACCATCAATTCTATGAGCTGTTGGATGAATAGCATCGGTTATTGTATCTCCAACTTTAATTTCACTTGCTACTTTTACTCCAGTAATTAAGTAGCCAACGTCACCTGCTTTTATACTTTGTTTTGGAACCTGAGTTAATTTTAATGTACCTACCTCATCTGCATTATATACATTTTCAGTGGCCATAAATTTAATTCGTTGCCCTTTTTTAATCTCTCCGTTTAAAACTCTAAAATAAGTTTCAACACCTCTATAAGAGTTGTAAACTGAATCAAAAATTAAGGCTTGAAGAGGTTCATTAACATCTCCCTTTGGAGCGGGTACACGTTTAATAATTGCTTTCAAAATATTCTCTACACCAAACCCTGTTTTTCCACTTGCATGGATAACTTCTTCAGGGTCGCAGCCCAATAAATCAACAATGTCATCTGTTACTTCTTCAGGATTTGCACCGGGTAAATCAACTTTATTTAGAACAGGAATAATTTCCAAATCATTTTCTAATGCTAAATATAAATTCGAAATAGTTTGTGCTTGAATGCTTTGAGCTGCATCAACAATTAATAAAGCGCCTTCACAAGCGGCAATAGATCTTGATACTTCATATGAAAAATCTACGTGTCCCGGAGTGTCAATTAAGTTCAAAACATATTTTTCACCTTCAAAAATATAATCCATTTGAATGGCATGACTTTTAATGGTAATTCCACGTTCTCTTTCTAAATCCATAGAATCCAGTAACTGGGCTTGCTCTTCACGAGCTGTAGTAGTTCCTGTAAAACTTAATAATCTATCGGCTAGCGTACTTTTTCCGTGATCAATATGGGCAATAATGCAAAAATTTCTTATGTTTTTCATACTTCGTGTTCCTAACTACAATAGTTGCGCAAATATAACGAATTAACTATTCGAAATTACGTTATCAAAAAATGTTTGTTAGTCAACCCAGTCAGCTATGAATAAATTAGTATCGTGTGTTCCATTATTGTTTCTGTTTGAAGAAAAAACTAATTTTTTACCATCATAAGAAAACATTGGAAACGCATCAAAAACAGCATCAAAAGTAATTTGCTCTAAACCAGTTCCATCAATGTTTACCATAAATAAATTAAAGCTACTTTTTGATTTGTGATTTGATGAGAATAATACTTTCTCTCCAGAAGGGTGAAAAAACGGCGCCCAGTTTGCGCTTCCTAAATTGGTGATTTTAGTTAATTCACTCCCATCAACATTGCAAATATATAATTCCATATTAGTTGGCTGAACTAAACCTTCAGCTAACAATTCTTTATATTCCTTTATTTCAGCATTAGTTTTAGGTCTAGAGGAACGAAAAATTAATTTAGTTCCATCAGGAGAAAAGAAGGCACCACCGTCGTAACCTAATTCATGAGTTACTTGTTGAACGTTAGAGCCATCAATGTTCATAGTAAACAATTCTAAATCACCAGTTCTAGTTGAGGTGAATACAATTTTATCACCTTTCGGAGAAACTGTTGGTTCTGCATCATAGCCATCTTCAAAAGTTAACTGCTTTAATTGGTTTCCTTTTGTATCAGCTACAAAAATGTCATAACCTTCATATACAGGCCAAATATATTTATTACCATAATCTTCTTTTTTTGGCGTTGGCGGACATTCTTTATCTGCTAAATGAGTTGAAGAATATATAATGGTTTCGTTTCCTGGTAAAAAGTAACTACACGTTGTTCTTCCCATTCCAGTACTCACTAATTGAGGTTTTTGACCATTACTTAAATCATCGGTTATATTCATAGTGAAAATTTGATCACATTCCAATCCCCAAACATTATTAGCCTGAAAAACTAATTTTTTATCGTCAAAGCTCCAATAAGCTTCAGCATTATCACCACCAAAGGTTAATTGTTTTATATTTTTTAAATGTTTTTCTTCCTCGTAATGAATTTTATTTACATATTTTGTTGCGCCAGAATATCCGTCATACGATTGAGTTGTTTTTGTTTTAGATGATTTACAACCAATAAAGAAGGCTAATACTGAGATGATTAAAATTGTCTGTTTCATTTTTTTAGTTTTAAAAGTCAAAAATACAATTTTTATAAATTAATTGAGAAATAATTTAATTTCCGTAATTTTGCAGACTTAAATTTTAGATTTGGTAAAAATAGGAGACATTGAATTGTGTGATTTTCCATTGCTTTTAGCTCCAATGGAAGATGTTAGTGATCCACCGTTTAGAGCATTATGCAAAGAACAAGGTGCAGATGTCGTGTATACTGAATTTATTTCTTCGGAGGGCTTAATTCGTGATGCTGCAAAAAGCAAAAAGAAACTAGATATTTACGAAAAAGAACGACCAGTTGGAATTCAAATATTTGGAGCGAATCTTGAATCTATGTTAAGAACTGTTGAGATTGTAGAACAATCTAAACCAGATATTATTGATATTAATTTTGGTTGCCCTGTTAAAAAAGTTGTGAGCAAAGGAGCTGGAGCTGGAATTTTAAAGGATATCGATTTAATGGTAGAATTAACCGAAGCCATGGTTAAACACACTCATTTACCTATAACTGTTAAAACTCGTTTAGGATGGGATGAAAGTTCTATTCAAATTGTTGAAGTTGCTGAAAGGCTTCAAGATGTGGGGTGCAAAGCAATTTCAATTCACGGTCGTACACGTGCTCAAATGTATAAAGGTGAAGCAAATTGGGCTCCAATTGCCGAAGTAAAAAATAATTCAAGAATGCATATACCTGTTTTTGGAAATGGTGATGTAAATTCTCCTGAACGGGCTATAGAAATGCGTGATAAATTTGGATTAGACGGCGCAATGATTGGAAGAGCAAGTATAGGAAACCCTTGGTTTTTTAAACAAGTAAAGCACTTTTTTAAAACAGGAGAGCATTTACCAGATATTACTATAGCTGAGCGTGTTGAAATGGCAAGAAGACATTTACAAATGGAAATAGATTGGAAAGGAGTAGAAATTGTTGGAGTGATGGAAACCAGGCGTCATTATACAAATTATTTTAAAGGGATTCCTCATTTCAAAGAGTATCGTTTAAAAATGGTAACTTCAGATTCTGCAGAAGAAGTGTATAATGTATTTGATGAAGTTTTGCAGAAATTTGCTTAATTTTTTGGAAAGGCATTTCAGATATTTATTTCCATAAAAATATTAGGAATAAAAAGATATTAGTATAAAAGAAGCAGTTTGAAATTTTTAAACTGCTTCTTTTTTAAAGTTAATTGTGTTTATTATTTTAAATCGAATCTATCTGCATTCATAACTTTTACCCAAGCATTTACAAAATCATTTACAAATCTCTCTTTATTGTCATCTTGTGCGTAGAATTCAGCATAAGAACGTAAAATGGAATTAGAACCAAATACTAAATCAATTCTAGTAGCTGTAAATTTTATTGCTCCTGTTTTTTTAGATCGAATATTATACAATCCATTTTCTGTAGGTTCCCAAGCAAATCCCATATCGGTAAGGTTTACAAAAAAGTCGTTAGATAAAGTACCGACAGCATCTGTAAACACGCCGTGTTTTGCTTCGCCATAATTTGTTCCTAAAACACGCATTCCTCCAATTAAAATAGTCATTTCAGGTGCCGTTAAACCCATTAATTGTGTGCGATCTAACAATAATTCTTCTGGGCTTACGATATAGTCTTTTTTCAACCAGTTTCTATAACCATCGGCAACAGGTTCTAATGGCTCAAATGATTCTACATCAGTCATCTCATCAGTTGCATCACCACGACCAGGAGAAAAAGGAACTGCAACAGAAATTCCCGCATTTTTAGCAGCTTGTTCAATACCAACATTTCCTGCTAATACAATGGTATCTGCAATACTTATTTCGAATTCTGCTGCAATTGGTTCTAACACCTGTAGTACTTTTGCTAATTTTTCTGGCTCATTTCCTTCCCAATCTTTTTGAGGGCTTAATCTAATTCTAGCGCCATTTGCACCTCCGCGCTTATCTGAACCTCTAAATGTTCTTGCACTGTCCCACGCAGTTGAAACCATTTCAGAAATACTAAGACCGGCATTTGCTATTTTTTCTTTAACAGCTTCGATATCATAATTATTTTTTCCTTCAGAAATAGGATCTTGCCATATTAAATCTTCTTCTGGAACATCTGGACCAAAATAACAAGATTTAGGTCCCATATCGCGATGTGTTAATTTAAACCAAGCACGTCCAAAAGCATCAGAAAAGGCATCAAAATTATTCATAAATTTCAATGAAATTTCTTTATAAATTGGATCAACTTTCATGGCCATATCTGCGTCAGTCATCATTGGATTTTGGTGAATAGAAAAATCCTCAACATCTACAGGTTTATCTTCTTTTTTTATAGCTTTAGGTTCCCATTGCCAAGCTCCTGCAGGACTTTTTTGCAACTCCCATTCGTGTTTAAAAAGCATTTCAAAAAAACCGTTATCCCATTTAGTAGGATGGGTAGTCCAAGCACCTTCTAATCCACTTGTTACAGTATATCGACCTTTACCTGATTTATTTGGGTTTGACCAACCTAAACCTTGCTCTTCAACACCTGCAGATTCAGGATCTGGCCCTAAAATACTTGCATCGCCATTTCCGTGAGTTTTTCCAACAGTATGTCCACCAGCTGTTAAAGCAACGGTTTCTTCATCATTCATGGCCATTCTTTTAAATGTTTCACGAACTTGTTCTGCAGTTTTTAATGGGTCGGGTTTTCCATTTACACCTTCTGGGTTTACATAAATTAAACCCATTTGTACAGCAGCTAAGGGGTTGTCCATAGTAGATGGATTTTCTAAATTTTCATAACGGCTGTCACTTGGTGCTAACCATTCTTTTTCAGCTCCCCAATAAATATCTTGTTCAGGATGCCAAATATCTTCTCGTCCAAAAGCAAAACCAAAGGTTTTTAACCCCATATTTTCATAGGCAATAGTTCCTGCCAAAATAATTAAATCGGCCCAACTTACTTTATTTCCATATTTTTTCTTAATTGGCCAAAGTAACCGTCGTGCTTTATCCAAATTTACATTGTCTGGCCAAGAATTAAGTGGCGCAAAACGTTGATTTCCGGTTCCACCACCGCCTCGTCCATCAGCTGTTCTGTAAGTTCCTGCTGAGTGCCAAGCCATACGAATCATTAATCCACCATAGTGTCCCCAATCTGCAGGCCACCATTCTTGGCTGTCTGTCATTAAGTGATGTACGTCTTTTTTTAAAGCCTTAACATCTAATTTTTTCAATTCTTCTCTATAGTTGAAATTGGGTTTTAATGGATTTGTTTTTGTATCGTGTTGGTGCAAAATATCCAAGTTTAGTGCTTTAGGCCACCAATCCACTACAGATTTATTTGATGTAGTGTTCCCTCCGTGCATTACAGGACACTTGCCTTCTTTTGAATTGCTCATGATTTATAATTTTTAATGTATATTAAAATTTTTATTTATTATTAACAAATACTAATAGTAAGTGTTACTTATATTCTACTAAAATTTTACGTTTGGAGTTTTGCAAAGAATAAATTTATTAGCCACCCTATTTAAGCCTAGTAAATTTAATTGAATATTTTTATATTTTAAATAAAACAGCGAACTATTTATTCAACTAGTTTTTTAGAAATTCTACTACTCGCAATTTTTGCGGCTAAAAATCCTAAAACTAGAATGGTACTCATAACAATTACTATATTTAATAAGGTGAGCTCAACAGGGTAAGGTAAATGCTGAGTTATCATAAATAATTGATATTTTTTTTGAAGTAAAATAAGTATAATTCCCAAAGAAAGCCCAATGAATAATCCATATACAGATAATAAAATCCCTTGATAAATAAAAATACGTTTTATTTCTTTGATAGTTGTTCCAATGCTATATAATGTTTTTAGATTTTCTCGCTTATCTAAAATCATCATTATTATTGCGCCAATAACATTAAACAAAGCAATAATTAGCACTAAAGTAAAAATTA
This sequence comes from Lutibacter sp., assembly GCF_013041805.1. Classification (GTDB taxonomy): domain Bacteria; phylum Bacteroidota; class Bacteroidia; order Flavobacteriales; family Flavobacteriaceae; genus Lutibacter. The sequence goes on along the minus strand of NZ_JABDRI010000028.1, from coordinate 72,872 downwards.
AGTACAATACTAAATTTTCTGTATTTAGCATTTTATAAAAAACGGCATTTAATTGCTCTCTTGTTTCAACTTTAAATTCATTACCAAGTTTATTCTTTAATTCAGTAATTATAAAGTCACGCTCTTTAGAATTCGCAATCTTTACTTCTAAAGCAGAAATTTTACTGGTTTTATAGCTTAATAGTTCTTGAGCTAATTCTAGAGAAACGAATGTAAATGTTTTATCAACCTCATCTGTTAATGCGAAAACACCAATAGGTTGCGTGTTTATTTTATTGAATGCATTTTTTGGATTTGTAATATATCCTTTTCCAGGTTTAGGAACGTAAATTTTTAATGGATCTAAAAAGTTAAAAACACCAACTGATAAAGTGTTTGAAATGCCATTTCCAATTACAACTCCTTGAGGAATTTTAGGATCTAGCCATGTTCCAACATAAACAGTAGTATCCATACTATTAACTCGTGTATAATTGCTGTCAACACCTTTAATATAAGCAACATGTGTTTTTTGGTTGAATTCAAAAAAAGCACGTTCTTCCAATACTTTTGAATAGGAAGCTATTCCTTTTTGTTCTAATAGAACTGTTTCAATTGAAGTATTAAAATCAAATGATTTTCCTTTTAGGGAAGTAATTTTAATATCAGGATCAAAAGTGTTTAAAAAACCAATACTAAATACTCTTAACCCCGAGAATCCAGAGAGGACTATAAACAAAGCTAATGTTCCAACTACAACACCAATAGTTGCAATAAGGGTAATAATATTTATAGTATTGTTGCTACTTTTTGAAAATAAATATCGTTTAGCTATGTATAAAGGAAAATTCAATTTATCGTTTTTGACGCTTGTCTAATAATTCAGGATTTTTGATTGGATTTCCTTTTTTCCCTTGAAGTGCATTATCAATATCTTCAATATAGTCTAGGCTATCATCAATATAAAAAGAGAGTTCAGGCATACGTCTTAATTGATTTTTTGTACGTTTTGCCATTTCATAACGAATAGATGATGTGTTTTCTTGAACACCTTTTAAAATAATGTCTCTTTTTAATTGTGGAAAAACACTTATATATACTTTTGCTTGTGATAAATCTGAAGTAACAAGAACTTTGGTAACAGATATAATTACTCCTTTCATTCCATCTTGCGCAGCGTGTTGTAAAACATCAGCTAAGTCTTTTTGTAAAACACCTGCAATTTTCTTTTGTCTGTTTGTTTCCATAGGGCAAAGATAATAGTTAAATATACATAAAATTATTTTTGATTGTTTAAAATTAATTTGAGGTGAATTTTAGGGATATATCACTTTTTATAAACATATTAAATAGTAAATTTGTTAAAATAATTATCTCAACAATGAAAAAAATTGAACATATTGGTATTGCTGTAAAAGATTTAGAAAAATCTAATAAACTGTTCGCAAGTTTGTTTGGAAAACCACATTATAAAGTTGAGGAAGTAGAAAGTGAAGGTGTTAAAACTTCTTTTTTTGATGTTGGCCCAAATAAAATTGAATTGCTTGAAGGTACAAATGCAGAAAGTCCAATTTCAAAGTTTATAGCTAAAAAAGGAGAAGGAATTCACCACATAGCCTTTGCAGTTGATAATATTTTAGACGAAGTTAAACGTTTGAAAAAAGATGGGTTTATAGTTTTAAACGAAACACCAAAAAAAGGCGCTGATAATAAACTTGTTGTTTTTCTACATCCAAAATCAACAAATGGAGTTTTAATTGAATTGTGTCAGGATGACACAAAATAGTATAAATTCAGGATCATTTATATTATCAAATTAACAAATAAATCATTAAGCAACTATTTGTATATTGCAAACTCTTTAAATAAAATTACTTTTGAGTACATCATTTGAAAAATATCAAAAAAGAAGATTACGCTCGTCGTACTTTTCAGTAATAATAAGCATTTCATTAGTCTTGTTTTTGGTAGGACTTTTAGGCTTAATTGTACTAAAAACCAAAAGTGTTACAGAGCATTTCAAAGAAAAAGTAACTATGACTATTTTTTTAAATGATAATGCAAAAAATAGTGATATTGACATTTTAAAAGCTGAATTAAAAAAAGCAGATTATACGAAATCTGTTACCTATATTTCTAAAAAAGAAGCTGCTAAAAATTATACAGAAGAAATTGGAGAAGATTTTGTAGAATTTTTAGGTGACAATCCTCTAAAAAACGCCATTGATATTTCATTAAAATCAGAATCTGTTACACCAGAGAAAATGGGTGAAATTGAAAAAAATCTCCTTATTAGAAGTATTGTTGCTGAAGTTACTTACGATAAACCTTTAATTGAGTTATTAACCAAAAACATGAATCGTTTAAGTTTTTGGATGTTATTATTTAGCGCATTATTCACCTTAATTGCAGTTGTTTTAATAAATAGTTCTATTCGCCTTTCTGTATATTCAAAAAGATTTACTATTAAAACTATGCAAATGGTTGGTGCCACAAAAGGTTTTATTAGAGTGCCTTTTATTTGGAGAAGCATTAAGTTAGGAATAATTGGCTCTTTACTGTCTATTGTGGGTTTAATTGCATTTATAATGTATGTAGATAACACTATTCCTGAATTAGCGATGTTAGAAAATTATAAAATACTTGCTATTTTATTTGCAGCTATTATTGGTTTAGGGATACTAATTACATGGTTAAGTACGTTTTTTGCTACACAACGTTTTTTAAATTTAAGAACAGATGAACTTTACTATTAATAAAATGGAAAATAAAAATAAAAACAAAAAAAGTGAATTCCTTTTCGGCAGAAAGAATTATATATTTATGTTAATTGGAATTTTAGTAATTGTTCTAGGTTTTATTTTAATGGCTGGAGGAGGCAGCGATAATCCTGCAGTTTTTAATGAGGAAATTTATAATTTTAGAAGAATTCGTTTAGCACCAACATTAGTTCTTATTGGTTTAGGGATTGAGATTTATGCAATTATGGCAAAATCTAAAAAATAAGAATGAATTATATTGAAGCCATTATTTTAGGAATTATTCAGGGGTTAACTGAATTTTTACCGGTTTCTTCTAGTGGACATTTAGAACTTGCCAAAGTGCTATTGGGTGATCATTCAATTCCTCAAGAAAGTTTAACATTTACAGTAGTTGTTCATTTTGCTACAGCACTAAGCACCATTGTTATTTTTAAAAAAGATATTTCTCAAATTCTAAAAGGTTTATTTCAATTTAAATGGAATGATGAATTTCAATTTTCTTTAAAAATAGTTGTTTCTATGTTGCCTGCAGTTTTTATGGGTTTAATTTTCGAAAAAGAATTTGAGCGGTTTTTTGGAGGTGAAATACTATTAGTGGGTTTTATGTTAATTATTACTTCTTTGTTATTATTATTTGCTGATAGAGCAAAAGACACGACTCAAAAAGTTACATTTTTTAGTGCAGTTGTTATTGGTGTTTCTCAAGCCTTAGCCATTTTGCCTGGTATCTCAAGATCTGGAGCTACTATTTCAACGTCAGTATTATTGGGTGTTGATAGAGTGCAAGCGGCGCGTTTTTCTTTTTTAATGGTTGTGCCATTAATATTCGGAAAAATTGGGAAAGATGTATTATCTGGCTCAATTGATTTTCATAGTTCGCAAATCGGTATATTAGGAGTTGGCTTTATGGCTTCTTTTATTGCTGGCCTTTTTGCTTGTAAATGGATGATAGCTATTGTTAAAAAAAGTAAACTTTCCTACTTTGCATTATATTGCTTTATAATTGGTAGTATAGCAATTGCAGTTACTTTAAGTAATAATTAAAGAATGACAGAAGAAGATTTTAAAAACGGACAAGTTTTATTAATTGATAAACCTTTAAACTGGACTTCTTTCCAAGTAGTAAATAAATTGCGTTGGCATATTCGTCAAAAATTTGGAATTAAGAAAATTAAAGTGGGTCATGCAGGTACTTTAGATCCCTTAGCAACCGGTTTACTAATAATTTGTACAGGTAAATTCACCAAAAAAATTAATGAATATCAAGGGCAAGTTAAGGAATATACCGGCGAATTTACGCTAGGGGCCACTACACCAAGTTACGATTTAGAAACTGAAGTGAACGAAACTTTTCCTATTTCACATATTACCAGAGAGTTAATTGAACTTACAGCGAAACAATTTGTTGGAGAAATAGATCAAATACCACCAATTTTTTCAGCATTAAAAAAAGATGGAAAAAGATTGTATGAATTAGCTAGAGCTGGAGAAACAACTGAAATAAAATCAAGAAAAATTAATATTGCCGAATTTGAAATTACTAAAATAGACTTACCTAAAGTAAATTTTAGAGTGGTTTGTAGTAAGGGAACATACATTCGTTCTTTAGCATATGATTTTGGAAAATCACTAAATTCAGGAGCTCATTTATCTATATTAAGAAGAACTAAAATTGGAGATTTTAAAGTTGATGATGGTATGAAAATTGAAGAGTTTATAGCAAGTTTATAACTTTTAATTTTTCATGAAAAATACTCTCTTAGGTGTCCTTCTACTTTTTATGCTAAATGGTTTTTCTCAAGAAGAGAAAGAGCAAAAGTTATTTTATTCATTAACAATTCATGCAACCTTGGCTAGAAATACGAATTATGGTGAGTATGATTACTATACTGGAGAAGAAGATAGAGCCATTTTTGCAATTGGTGCTTTTTTTGTAAGAAATGGAATTGAGTTTAAAATGAATAAATTAGTAACTACAGGTCTTAAAGTTGGTCTAGATTATCATAGTGAATCTCAAATATTAGCCATTCCGTTTTATCTTGATACTAAAATTACCATTTCAGAAGTTGATGATGATAAATTTTATGTAAGTAGTGGGTTTGGAAAATTACTAAAAATAGCTAAATCATTTGAAAGCGGTAACTATTTTAAAGTCGGAATAGGGTACCATATTGCAGGAGCTACTAAAAATTTATTCGTTTTAAACCTTGATTATCATCAAAAGAATTTATCAAATTTTGAAAAAGGTAAATTAAATAGCTTGTCAATAGGATTTGGATTGTTATTTTAAAAACCGTCCAAGCCAGCTATCCATAATATTTATTTCCCAATTATATTCTAATTCCTCTTTAAGGGTAATCATATTATTAAAAACTATCGTTTTTTGAGAAACTCCTTTGTTCTTTATCATTTTTTTGAAGTCTATCAAATCCTTGTATTGCACAAATTCACCTTGCTTATAACAAACATTTATTCTATCCATTAAAACAATTTTAAATACTTTTTCAAGCTCTTGAATAAACGTAATTAATAAATCGTGCGCTTGCAAACTCAAACTTTGTGCTGTGTCATCAACAGAAATAATAATGAAGTGATTATATGCTAATTTATAAGAACATTTAATGAGAACTCCTTCGTCGTCCCACTCTGATAAAAATTCCTCAATACGTTCTTTGATTTGAGCTATTTCCTGCGGATAAAATTTTCTACTTGATGGGAAAATCCATAGTTTTGACTCATCTGGAAGTTGATTAAATTGTACAATCATTTCTTTTATTTAGAACGCAAAGATATCTAAATTAATAACACAATAATATTATGAAGCTTTAAGTATTTTAATAAGGTCTTCTTGTGTGTTTATTCCTTTATCTTTATTGTACCAAACTTGTAAATTCTTTTTAAAATCAGCATCTAAACTACCGTTTTGCTCTTTATAGTTTAAAACCATTCTAGTTGCAATTGAAGGTCTTGGCCCCCAAGAATTTATTACATTATTTTGGTTGTCTACAATAATAATTTTTGGGATAGACTTACTTCCATTCGTTAAGAATTCATTCATAAGCTCTTCATTATCATCTCTTAAAACAATTTTCAACTTAATTTTTGATGAAGCTTCAGCAATTTTATTTAAAACAGGTATAATTTGAGCAGCATCTCCACACCAACCTTCTGCAATTACTAAAAAAGTAAAATCGTTTTTTAAATTATAAATTGAAGCTTCTGTTTCTTCAGATATTTTCAATTTTTTATCAAGTCTATCCATTCTTTTATCATTCAACTTACTGTAGTTTAAGAGGTCTTTAGATTGAATGTCTCCAGTAGACTTTCCTTGTTTTATAAGGTCTTTTATTAAAGTTCTATAGTCTAAGTATGAAATGCTTTTTTTTAAACTATTATTTATAAGTGTATTATTCATGTATCAAATTCTATGTAAAAAATAAACGAAGTGCAAATGTATTAATTACAAGCTTTAATCAGCATATAATGTAGCACAAAAATAATAATTTTATAATAAAAATTATCTTTGTTAAAACAATAAAAGATATAAAGGTCTGTTTATCGTTAAATATGACATTTGTCATTTAAATTGTAATATAGTTAAGTTACTTTTGTTACTTTAAATATTAATATTAATAATAAAACCATGAGAAATTACAATCTAATCCTCACAATTATAGCATTATTCATATTTGTTATAATATCATGTAACGGTGAAAAAAAGCTTGAAACTAAAGAAGTTTCAAAAGAACCATTATCAGAGGTAAAAGGACAAGCATCAGTTAAAGCAGCTGAAGGAGCTGACCCAAATGCGTTAGAAGTTGCAAAATCTTTAGATGATTTTTCAACTTTAGTTGTTGCAATAGAAGCAGGAGGAGTTCAAGATGCACTTGTAAATGTGGGTCCGTTAACAGTTTTTGCACCTATAAATAATGCATTTAGTAAGTTGACAGAAGGAACTGTTGAAACTTTATTAATACCTGAAAATAAAAGTCAGTTAGCTTTTATATTAAAAAACCATGTTGCTCCATCAAACTATCCAATTAATCAATTAAAAAAAGAAGCAAAAAAAGGGAGAAAATTATATATGGCCTCAGGAAAATACTTGGTTGTAGAGCATAAAGCAGATGGTATTTATGTGGGTGGAACAAAAATATTAAAAACGGTTCAAGTAAGTAATGGGTGGATACATGTTATTGATAATGTATTAGTTCCTCAAGAATAATTTTAAGTAAAAAAATAAATAATTAAAAATGAAATTAAAAGTATTTATAATAGCAGTAGCTATAGTATTTGTTTCCTGTGGCAGTGATGCAAAGAAAGGTAACGAAACTTCTAAGCCAAATGAAGAAAAAGTTGAAGTAAATGATGTAGTTGTGAGTGATGATTCAATGCAAGACATAGGAATTGGCCCTATAGAAAGTATGACACTTTCTGAAATTGACGAAGCAATGGCAGCCGAAGGTGAAGTTGTATTTAAAGCAAAATGCTCGGCATGTCATAAACTTAGCAAACGTTTTGTAGGTCCAGGTCTGGCTGGAGTAACAGAAAGACGTTCACCAGAATGGATCATGAATATGATTTTAAATCCCGAGGAAATGGTTGAGAAAAATCCAACTGCTAAAAAATTATTAGCTGAATATTTAGCGCCTATGGCTAACCAAAATTTAACAGAAACGGAAGCTAGACAAATATTAGAATATTTTAGAACTAAAAAAGCTAAATAAAATTAATTATTAAAATAAAACAGATGAAAACAATTTTTAAATTTCTATTTGCAATTACTATAGTATCATTAGTATTTAGTAGTTGCGGAAATGAAGGCTCAAGTAAGAAAGGAGCTTTATCAAGTAGTGCAGCAGAAAAAGTTTATGTTGCACCAGGTGAACATGATGAATTCTATGCCTTCGTGTCTGGAGGATTTAGTGGGCAATTAGCAGTTTATGGTCTTCCATCAGGAAGATTATTTAAAGTAATTCCCGTTTTTTCAGTAGATGCCGAAAAAGCATATGGCTTTAATGAAGAGACCAAACCAATGTTAAATACGTCTCACGGATTTATTCCTTGGGATGATTCTCATCACCCTGATATTTCTCAGACAGCTGGTGAATTAGATGGACGTTGGGTATTTATCAATGGAAATAATACACCGCGTATTGCAAAAATTGATTTAACTACTTTTGAAACAACTGAAATTATTGAAGTGCCAAATTCAGCAGGTAATCATAGTTCTTCTTTTGTTACTGAAAATACAGAGTATGTTGTTGCTGGTACTCGTTTTAGTATTCCTTATCCTCAAAAAGATATGCCAATTGATGAGTACAAAGGTAATTTTAAAGGAGCATTAACTTTTATTTCAGTTGATCCAGAAGATGGTAAAATGAATATAAAATTTCAATTAATGATGCCAGGATTTAATTATGATTTATCTCACCCAGGAAGAGGAGATTCTCATGGTTGGTTCTTCTTCACAACTTATAATACGGAAGAAGCAAATTCTTTACTAGAAGTAAATGCATCTCAAAACGATAAAGATTTTATTGCAGCTATCAATTGGAAAAAAATTGAAGAATATGTTAATAATGGAGGAGGTACAAAAGCTCCGGCTAACTACGCACATAATATTTACGACGAGCACACACATTCAGCTACTTCAACTATGAAAAAAGAAGTATTAATTGTAAACCCAGCAGATGTTCCTGGAGCCGTATATTTTATGCCAACACCTAAATCACCTCACGGTTGCGATGTTGATCCTTCTGGAGAGTACATTGTAGGTAGTGGTAAATTAGCTGCTGAGTTAACTATCCATTCTTTTAGTAAAATGATTAAAGCTATAGATGATAAAAAATTTGATGGTGAAGCTTATGGTATTCCAATTTTACAATACGAAGCCACTTTAGCTGGTTCAGTTAAACAACCAGGTTTAGGACCTTTGCATACAGAGTTTGATGGACAAGGAAATGCTTATACTACTTTCTTTATTTCTTCAGAAGTTGTAAAATGGAAATTAGGAACTTGGGAAGTTATTGATAGAAAACCAACATATTACTCAGTTGGTCACTTAATGGTTCCTGGAGGAAATTCAAGAAAACCATTTGGAAAATATGTATTGGCAATGAATAAAATCACGAAAGACCGTTATTTACCAACAGGCCCAGAGGTAACTCAATCAGCCCAATTATATGATATTTCTGGTGAGAAAATGGAATTATTATTAGATTTTCCAACTATTGGAGAACCTCATTATGCTGCAGGGATACCTGCGGAATTATTAAAAGCAAATTCAAAAAAATTCTTTAAGTTAGATGAAAATAAACATGAGTACGCAACAAAATCTGAAGCAGAAGCAAAAGTTGTAAGAGACGGAAACGAAGTTCATATTTATTTGACAATGATTCGTTCTCATTTTGCACCAGATAACATTGAAGGAGTACAAGTAGGAGATGAAGTATTTTTTCACGTAACAAACTTAGAACAGGATTATGATGTACCACATGGAATTGCTATGATTGGAGCTCAAACTTCTGAGGTGTTAGTTATGCCAGGGCAAACTGAGACGTTCAAATGGTATCCAAAACAAGTTGGTGTTTGGCCATTCTATTGTACAGATTTCTGTTCTGCATTGCATCAAGAAATGCAAGGATATATAAGAGTATCACCAAAAGGATCTGATGTTCCTATATCGTATACGTTAGATGGTGATGCTGTAGATGCAGAATAAGTTCTTTTTAGATTGATTTGAAGAACTTTATAAAAGGGTAAGTATATAATTTACTTGCCCTTTTTAATTAAAAAAAATACTTATATTAAACTTAATAAATTATGAAAAAACCTAAATTATTTATGGTAATTGGTTCTTTACTGCTGCTTGGTTTATTTGTGTTTCCACTTTGGAATATTACTTTAGAAGCACCTCAATACCCTATACCATTAGGAATGGATATACATATTAACAAATTTACAGACACACACGAATTTGATATTAAAAACATCAATTTGATGAATCATTATGTAGGGATGAAATATATTCCAGAGACAATTCCAGAATTTAAAATATTTCCATGGGCTATTGGAATAATGACAGGCCTAGGTGTACTAATAGGATTTTTCGGAAATTATAAACTATTTCTGGGTTGGTTTATTTTAATGAGTTTATTAGGTATAGCCGGAATGTATGATTTTTATTTATGGGAGTATGATTATGGGCATAGCTTAGATCCAAAAGCAATTATGAAATTCACAAATCCTGATGGTTCAATTATGGGTTTTCAACCTCCATTATTTGGCTCAAAAGATATCCTAAATTTTAAAGCACATTCATATCCAAGACTTGGAGCATATCTTATGTTTTTAGGAATGTTATTTACCGTAATAGCTTACTTTTTAGGTAAAAAAGAAGTTACAATTTAATATAAAATAAAAAATAAAATATTTTTTTAAAACGAGTATGTCCAACAAACTTCACTCGATTTTAATTTATATTTAAGAACTATTAAAATCAGAAATAATGAAAACTACTCTTTTAAAATTATTTTTAAGTGCTGTACTATTAGGAATATTAATTTCTTGTAATGTTGAGCCGGAAGCTATTGAGTATGGAAAAGATCAATGTAGTTTTTGTAAAATGAATGTTGTTGATAAAACTCATGCATCACAGTACGTAACCAAAAAAGGAAAACAATTTAAATTTGATGCAATTGAATGTATGATTCATGATTTAAACGAAAAAAATGAAGAAGACATCTCACTTTTTTTAGTTGCAAATTATACTAATCCAGGCGAAATGATTGATGCTAAAACGGCTATATTTTTAATAAGTGAAGAAATTAAAAGCCCTATGGGAGCTAATTTATCAGCTTTTTCTTCAAAAAACAAAGCCGAGGAATTACAGCAAAAGCATGGTGGTGTAAACTATACTTGGGAAATTTTAAAGCAAAAACTTTCAGATAAATGATGAAATATAAAATCTTATTATTTTTCTTTTTTACTACATTCACTATTTCAGCAAAACAGATTGAAGTTTGTGAAACTTGTACTGTAAAATCCATTAAAGAAGCTATTAAAATTGCTGAGACAGGTGATGAAATAGTTGTAAAAAAAGGGATTTACAAAGAAAACAATATTATTATTAATAAATCCATTTCTCTTATTGGTGAAAAAGGAGCTGTAGTTGATGGTGAAGATACTGGAGGAATTATAATTTTTGAGGCTGATAATTTTACCATTAGAGGTTTGAAAATTATAAACGTAGGAATGAGCTACACAATAGATTATGCAGCAATTAAGGTTATAAAAGCTAAAAATTTCATTATTGAAGACTGTATTTTAGAAAATGTATTTTTTGGGCTTTTAATTGAAAAATCTAAAAACGGAATTATTAGAAATAATAGAATATCCGGAAATAGAAAAAGCGAAGCAAGTTCAGGAAATGGTATTCATATTTGGGATGGAAGTGAAATGGAAGTTTATAATAATCAATTAACTGGTTTACGTGATGGAATTTATTTTGAGTTTGTAAAGCAAAGTGTAGTTTTTGAAAATAACAGCCATAATAATATTCGTTACGGATTGCATTTCATGTTTTCAAATAATAATATTTACCATCATAACGAATTTAAAAATAATGGAGCAGGCGTAGCTGTAATGTTTTCAAAATTTATAACCATGCATCACAATACTTTTAAATTAAACTGGGGTTCTGCTTCGTATGGTTTATTACTAAAAGAAATTTATGATGCCGAGATTTACAACAATTTATTTGAAGAAAATACTATTGGAATAAATGGTGAAGGTTGTACAAGAATAAATTACAAAAACAATACTTTTTTAAGAAATGGCTGGGCAATTAAAATTGCAGGAGCCTGTTATGCAAACATTTTTGAAAAGAATGATTTTATGCATAATTCATTAGATTTATCGTACAATACTAAAAAAAATGATAATAGTTTTAATAATAATTATTGGAGCGAGTACACCGGTTATGATTTAGATAAAAATGGAATTGGAGACATTCCATATCGTCCTGTAAAATTGTTTTCATACATTGTAAATAAAACTCCTGAAGCTTTGGTCTTACTAAGAAGTTTATTTGTTGATATTATCAATTTTTCAGAAAAAGTTTCACCGGTTTTTACACCTGACGATTTAACGGATGAAAACCCTATAATGAAAAAAATTAATGATTGAATTTAAAAATTTACACAAACGATTTGGTAAACTAACTGTTTTAGACGGCTTAGATTTATCAATTAAAGAAGGCGGAATTTTCGCTATACTTGGACCAAATGGCTCAGGAAAAACGACTTTAATTAAATGTTTATTAGGGATGGTAATTCCAAATACAGGAGTTATAAGTTTTAAAAATGAGAATGTTTTAGGAAAATTTGAATATAGAAATAATTTAAATTATTTACCTCAAATAGCCAATTTCCCACCAAATTTAAGAGTAATTGAACTGATTAATATGGTAAAAAACCTTCGTCCTAAGAAATCTAAAGAACAAGAGTTAATTGAACTTTTTGGCTTAGGACATTTTTTAAATAAAAAATTAGGAAACCTATCAGGAGGAACAAAACAAAAAGTGAATATAGTGCTTACATTTATGTTTGATAGTGAGTTAATTATTTTAGATGAACCTACTACTGGTTTAGATCCTATAGCTTTAATTCATTTAAAAGACTTAATTCAAAAAGAAAAGGAGAAAGGGAAAACCATATTAATTACAACACATATCATGAGTGTTGTTGATGAATTAGCGGATGAGATTGTGTTTTTATTAGATGGTAAAATTTATTTCAAAGGAAGTATTGATGCGCTTAAAAAACAAACTGAAAATGATAATTTAGAGCACGCAATTGCTAATTTAATATCTAAACAATATGCTTAAAATATTAAAATATAGTTTTTACGATTTAATGCGCAGCCGTTGGAGTTATGTGTACTTTTTATTTTATTTATTACTTGGTTTTGTGTTACTGTTTTTAAATAATGATGTGTCAAAAGCAGTTATAACTTTAATGAATATTATCATAGTTTTAACACCTTTAATAGGAACAATTTTTGGTGTTATGTATTATTATAATTCAACAGAATTTACTGAACTTTTGTTAGCCCAGCCCATAAATAGAAACAAAATATTTATGGGGCAATACATTGGTATTTCATTGTCTTTAACACTAAGTTTAGTATTGGGGTTGGGGATTCCATTTATGGCTTACGGACTTTTTAAATCATCCATAATTTTTGATTTTAGTTTATTACTAGTTGTTGGCTCTTTTTTGAATTTTATTTTTGTAGCACTTGCTTACAATATTGCACTTTCAACGGAAAACAAAATAAAAGGATTTGGATATGCCATATTAATGTGGTTGTTTTTAGCGGTAATTTACGATGGAATTTTCTTAATTTCATTAGTTTTTTTTAATGAATATCCTCTAGATAAATTTTCATTGATAGCTACTATGCTTAATCCAATTGATTTATCCCGAATATTGATTCTTTTGAAATTAGATATTTCTGCATTGTTAGGCTATACAGGAGCTGTTTTTAGAAAGTTTTTTGGGACAAACATAGGCATGTTATTTTCTATGTTCGTTCTGGTATTTTGGGTAATATTACCTATTCTTAGAATGAATTTTAAACTTAAAAAGAAAGATTTTTAGTTTATTTTAATATATAGTTTTTATTGAACATAATTTACAACTTAATTTCGCAATTTTTATAATTATTATATTGAACTTAGTGTTATTGCATTTTGTTCATTTGCTTACTTTTTTTTCAAATAACTGGTAAAATAGTTAAAATTGAATCTGTTATTATATAGTGATTTATCAATGAAAAACTACAAACCTAAGAATAGATTTACTGGCCAAACTTATATTAATGGCGTTTTAAAAAGAGACAGAGTTCTTCTTTCTAGAGAAATAACTTTTATTGAAAGTAATCTTGAAAGTGATAAAGTTTTAGCAAAAGAAATTACCCAAGAAATATTACTTCATACAGGTAAATCTATTTGAATTACTTGCGTTCCTGGGGTTTGTAAAAGTACGTTTGTTGAATCCTTCATTAAATATCCTATTACTAAGGGGAAAAGAGTCGCTATTTTATCGATTGATCCAAGTAGTCAACGTTCAAAGTGGATTGTTTTATTTTCCTCATACGATAATGTATTATTTATCCTAAAAAACTTAATATGATACCTGCAGCTATCGCTGATCCTATAACTCCCGAAACATTTGGTGCCATTGCGTGCATTAATAAATAATTACTTGGGTCTGATTTTAAACCTTCTGTATGCACAACTCTTGCACTATCTGGAACAGCAGAAACACCTGCGGCACCAATTAATGGATTTATTTTATTGTCTCCTTTTAAGAATAAATTCATCAACTTCGCAAAGAGTAATCCCCCACAAGTTGCAATTACAAATGAGATTGCTCCTAACGCAAAAATTAGCATTGAATCTTTTGTAATAAATATATCAGCTTGTGTTGAAGCACCTACAGTTACACCTAATAGAATTGTAACTATATCAATTAATTTTGTTCTCGCAGTATCTGCTAATCTTTCGGTTCTACCAGATTCTTTTAATAAATTTCCAAAGAATAACATTCCTAATAAAGGTAAAGAACTAGGTGAAATAAATGTTGTTAAGATTAATGCAACAATAGGAAAAATCATTTTCTCTTTTTGTGAAACCGCTCTAGGTGGTTTCATTTTAATTTTTCTATCTTCCTTAGAAATTAAAAATCGCATTAAAGGCGGTTGAATAACTGGCACTAATGCCATATATGAATAGGCGGCAATTGCTATTGGTCCAATTAAATTTTTAACGGTTGTTCCGTCAGCTAAAATATTTACTCCATTCGCTAATTTAGATGATAAGAAAATGGCAGTAGGACCATCGGCACCACCAATAATTCCAATTGCACCGGCTTCAGGAAGATTAAATCCTAAATATAACGCACCTAAAAATGTTGCAAATACACCAATTTGCGCTGCAGCACCCAATAACATTAATTTAGGGTTTGCAATTAATGAGGAGAAATCTGTCATAGCTCCAATTCCTAAAAAGATTAGTGGAGGATAAATACCTTTTACAACACCAAAATATAAATAGTTTAAAACGGACCCGGTTTCATAAATTCCTGTTTGATTTCCGGCAACAAATGGAATATTCCCAATTATAACACCTGCACCAATAGGAATTAAAAGTAAAGGTTCGTAGTCAAACTTAATACCTAGATAAATAAATATAATTCCAATAAAAATCATAATTATATTACCTAAAGTAGCATTTGCAAAACCGGTGTAATTATAAAATTGTTTAA
Organism: Lutibacter sp.; assembly: GCF_013041805.1. Lineage (GTDB taxonomy): Bacteria > Bacteroidota > Bacteroidia > Flavobacteriales > Flavobacteriaceae > Lutibacter. The sequence continues at coordinate 57,802 of NZ_JABDRI010000028.1, read as the reverse complement.
TTCCTTCGAAGGCTCCATTGTAAGAAATTTCTTCCTCTTGGTTAACTTGATCAACCGATACAGAGGAAGTTATGTTATCATTATTGTTATTGGAATTTAAGCCAAGTGCAGGTCTAATAAAAATTAGCAATGATAGAACACTAAATATTAATAATACTTTCTTCATTTTTTTCTTTTTTTGGTTGTTTTCAATTTGAAAACTGAGAAGCGTTTATTCTAATTCTATCATTACTTCATTTTGCAAAACTTGTTGTCCAACAGTAATTTTCATTGCTGTTATAGTTCCTGCTTTTTCACAAACAATATTGTTTTCCATTTTCATTGCTTCAAGAACTAACATTCTGTCACCTACTTTTAACGTATCACCCACTTTTACATCAATAGACATAACAACGCCTGGAATAGGCGCTACAATTCTTGTTTTTGATGATTTTGGATTTACTTTTAATGGCTCAGAAGGTCTTTTTGATGCTGCACGAACTAATGTAGGAGTCTTCGTTTTTTTAATTTCCTCTTCCAGTTTTACTGAGTAAGAAGTTCCATTTACTTCTAAATCAATAACGTTTCCTTCTTGAGATTTTATATTAACCTTATAGTTGTTACTATTTATTCTAAATTTAAAATTTTTCATTTTTTATAATCTATGTTGTGTCCCATATATTTTAGAACTCCAAGGTGAATATGGTTTTTTTACTTGTTTAATTGTTAATATGGCACTCTCATGGTCATGCTGTTCATTAAGATATAGATGTATTGCTGCTGAAATTGCACCGGCAATTTCTCCTGTAAATTCTTCGTCTGCATCAACTTTAATTTCTGAAATCTTTTTATCTTTTCTTTTAGTAATTACTTTGTATATGTATAGTATAATTGGCAATCCAAATTTGAAAAATAAAGAAAGTGTCAATAAGGCTCCAAAAACAATTAGTAAACCGGAAATCAAAATAACGTATCCTTCGCTTATTTGATCTGTTATGAGTGGAATATGTGTCATTATAATGGCATGTTTGAGTGTTTCTTCGGAGGGTTTACTTCTTTTTTATTTTGAAGTAGTTGTAACGCTCTAATAATTCTAAAACGTGTATTTCTTGGTTCAATTACATCATCAATAAATCCATATTTCGCAGCCTCATATGGATTTGCAAATTTCTTAGTGTACTCTTCTTCTTTTTTGTCGATGTATTCTTGTTTTTCATCAGCATCTTCAATTTTTCTAATATTAGAGCCTTCCAATACTTCAACAGCTCCTTTAGCGCCCATTACAGCTATTTCCGCAGTTGGCCAAGCATAGTTAACATCTCCACGTAATTGTTTACAACTCATTACATCATGCGCACCACCATAAGATTTACGAAGTGTAATAGTTACTTTTGGAACCGTTGCTTCTCCGTAAGCGAATAATAATTTTGCACCGTGTAAAATAATCCCTCCATATTCTTGACCTGTTCCTGGTAAGAATCCTGGAACATCAACTAAGGTTACAATTGGAACATTGAATGCATCACAAAAACGAACAAAACGAGCCGCTTTTCTCGAAGCATCAATATCTAAAACTCCTGCATAATATTTTGGTTGATTGGCTACAATTCCAACAGGATGACCGTTGAATCTTGCAAAACCAACACAAATATTTCTTGCATAGTTTCTATGAACTTCTGTAAATTCAGCATTATCTGCTAAAATTGAAATAACATCAACAATATCATAAGGTTGATTTGCATTTTCAGGAACAATTTCATTCAAGGCATCTTCTAATCTATCAATTGGATCATGACAAGTAATTACTGGAGCTTCTTCTAAATTGTTTGAGGGTAAATAACTTAATATTTTACGAACTAATAGTAAATTTTCTTCATCACTTTCAGCTAAGAAATGCGATACACCTGATCTTGTGGAATGAATTTTTGCACCGCCTAATTGCTCAGTAGTAACAACCTCACCCGTTACTGTTTGTACAACTTTAGGCCCCGTTACAAACATATAACTTGTTTGATCTGTCATAATTGTAAAATCAGTTAAGGCAGGAGAATAAACAGCTCCACCAGCACAAGGACCTAAAATTGAAGAAATTTGAGGTATAACTCCTGATGCCATGATATTTCTTTGGAAAATTTCAGCATAACCAGCCAATGATCTAACACCTTCCTGGATACGGGCTCCACCTGAATCATTTAGTCCAATAACAGGAACTCCAATTTTCATAGCCATATCCATTACCTTACATATTTTCAATGCATATGTTTCAGATAACGAACCACCAAATACAGTAAAATCTTGAGCAAAAAGATATACGATTCTACCATCTATTGTTCCATGTCCGGTTACAACACCATCAGAAAGATAAACTTGTTTATCGAGTCCAAATGATTTAGTTCTGTGTGTTACGAACATATCAAACTCTTCAAAACTATCGTCGTCTAAAAGAATGTCAATACGCTCTCTAGCAGTCAATTTACCTTTAGCATGTTGAGAATCAATACGTTTTTCACCACCACCTAATTTTGCTTTTGCCCTTTTTTCAATTAGCTCATTAATTTTATCCTGATTTGCCATTTTTTATTTTTTAGCTTTACATTTTTATTTTGAACAAAGTTCAGTCAGTACTCCTTGAGTTGATTTTGGGTGTAAAAATCCAATGTTTAATCCTTCTGCTCCTTTTCTAGGAACTTTATCAACTAATTGCACTCCTTTTTCTTTAGCACTTTTTAAAGCTTCGGAAGCATTTGGCACAGCAAAAGCGATGTGGTGAATTCCTTGCCCTTTTTTTTCAATAAATTTACCAATAGGACCATCAGGTGAAGTGCTTTCTAGTAATTCAATTTTTGTATCTCCTACCATAAAAAAGGCGGTTTTTACTTTTTGATCAATAACCTCTTCTATGTTATAGCATTTCAGCCCTAACACTTCTTCATAATATTTTATTGATTTTTCTAAATTATTTACTGCTATACCTATGTGTTCAATATGTGAAATATTCATAAATATTATATATTTTTTATTTTAACTTTAATTAATCACAAAAGATTAGTTTGAAAATTATATTTTCTTTAAAAATAGTATTGCACTACAAAATTAGAGCTAAGTAAAAATCAATAAGATGACAATTATCACATTTTTAATTTTTTAACGAAATCGTTTTAGAAATTTTAGTGTTTTAACTAAGGAAAAAGAAGGTTTAATAAAAAGCCTCAAAAATTTATTTTGAGGCTTTTTTATTAAATAATTAAGTATTTTATTTCTTTAAATTTAACAGCTTATACTATATATTTTAAGCTTAAATTTTCTAACATAATTTCAGACATTTTTTCTAAGTCAATTTTATGATTCCAGCCCCAATCTTCTCTAGCTTCAGAATCATCAATGCTTTTTGGCCAACTATCAGCTATTTGTTGTCTAAAGTCTGGATTGTATGAAATAGTAAAGTTTGGAACCGTTTTTTTGATTTCTGCACTAACTTCTTCAGGTGTAAAACTCATTCCTGTTAAATTATAAGAAGAGCGAATTTTTATTTTTTCTTTTTCAGCCTCCATAATGTTTATTGTTGCCTCAATAGCATCATCGATATACATCATTGGTAATTTGCTATTTTTATTTAAAAAAGAGGTGTAATTTCCATTAAGTAATGCTTTGTGATAAATTTCAATAGCATAATCTGTAGTTCCACCACCAGGATTTGCTTTCCAACTAATTATACCAGGATAACGAATACTTCTAACATCAACACCATATTTATCGAAGTAATATTCGCACCATCGTTCTCCAGCTTGTTTACTAATTCCATAAACGGTTGTTGGTTCCATAACCGTTTTTTGAGGTGTATTTTCTTTTGGTGTAGTGGGTCCAAAAACTGCAATTGAACTTGGCCAAAATACTTTTTTTATTTTTCCTGCTTTCGCTAAGTTTAGCACATTAAAAAGCGAGTTCATGTTTAATTCCCAGGCTTTATCCGGAAATTTTTCACCTGTTGCAGAAAGCATAGCAGCCATTAAGTATACATCAGAAATTGAATATTTTTGAACAATTGATAAAATATTTTCAAAATTCATTGCATTTACAAACTCAAAAGGTCCAGATTTCATTAACTCATCACTTCCTTCATGAATATCTGATGCAATAACTGAATCCGTACCATTTATTTCACGTAATTTAAGTGTCAATTCAGTTCCAATTTGACCGCAAGCCCCAATAATTAAAATGCTTTTACTCATATAAATGATATCTACTTTTTTATAGCTTCAAAGATACTTAAAATATTTTTTGATTGATATAACAAGTGCTTTTTATGAAAATCATAATTTTTTAATTAAATAGTGTAATTATTAGTATTTTTGGCCTTACAAAGTTTTATTATGAGGCAGGTATTAAGTTTTTTATTAATCATTTTATTTTTTACATTTTCTTGTACTAAATTAAAATCAGTACAAGAAGTATCAGAAAATTCTGATTCGTTAAAAGTAAGTTCAGATCGTATTGTAAATACAATAACAGAAACGTTAAACCCCATAGCTAAAGAAGCTGTTTCTGAGTGGAAAGAGTATAAAAATGTAGATGATTTTATATTAAAGTATTATAATATTTCTACTACGGATGCATTATATCATGCTAATGAACTCTCAGGATTAGTAACCCTAATGAAAGATTCAATTAGAGTTGATTTATTAAAAGGAAAAAGTATTAAAGCTAGATTTAATGTTTTGCAAAATGAAACATTGCGTTTGGCTGATATGTCCACTATTAACTCAATTACAAATAAAGAAATTAAAGATGAAGTTGATAAAATAGTAGAAGTGTATTCGGCAGTAAACTCTAAAATAAATACAATTTATAAGGCAGAAGAATTACAAAATTCATTAGAAATTGATACTGAAACTCCAAGTTTAAATATAAAACAACAAAACCTTCCTAAAAGAAGAGGAATTATTAGCAGAGAACCTGTGAATCCTGAAAGAATACAAAAACAAAAAACTTTGGAACAAAGAAAATTAGGTAAGCCTGTAATATCAATCCCAAAAAAAACGAAGCAATGAAAAAAGTCATATATGTATTAGCAGTTGGACTATTATTATCTAATTGTGAAAAAAAAGTAGTACCATCAGATAAATCTGATTCAGCAAAAGAAAAACAAGCTATTACTGTTTTGTTAGATAACTGGCATAAAAGTGCGGCTGAGGCTAATTTTGAAGCTTATTTTAATGCAATGACCAATAACAGCGTGTTTATTGGAACTGATGCTTCTGAAAACTGGAATTATACTGATTTTAAACAATTTAGTAAACCTTACTTTGATAAAGGCAAGGCCTGGAGTTTTACAGCAATACAACGCAATATTTATATGAAAGATAAAGTTGCTTGGTTTGACGAGCTTCTAAATACTCATATGGGAATTTGTAGAGGTTCAGGAGTGCTTACTAAAAATGAAGCAGGTTGGGCTATTGAACATTATGTATTGTCCTTAACGATACCGAATGATAATATTGATGCGGTTAAACTAATTAATAAAGAAAAAGATTCACTTTTTTTAAAATCTATAAAATAGCAGCGTTTAAAAATCTTTTTTAATAGAAATATCTTCAGGTACTTCTTTTACACTAATAATTTTATTATTGTCGTATTCTACTTTGGTAATTTTATTGTTATTCCAATAGGTCCATATACCAACTTTTGCACCAAAATTATAGGTAGCAATACATTTTCTGGATCCATCCATATTGTAGCTTTCCCATGAAGCGTGTAATTTTCCATCTTCTGTATAGAACCCATGTTGCATAATAGTTCCATTTTCATAATACAAGGTAACTTCTAAGAGATCTCCTTTTTTTTCGGTTTTTCTCAATTTTGAATCTTGAGCAAACGAAAATATAGTAACAAAAAGTAAGACTAAAGTTAAGAATGTATTTTTCATAATTTTGAGTTTTTTAATAGTTACTCAAATTTACAAAATAGAATATTGAAGATTAATGATTTAAATCAGTATTATAAAAAGTAAAGTTCTAAAGTAAGCTATTTGATACGGTATAAACCAAATTAGTTTCAAAACCTTTTGAAACAAGATAAGTTGATAGCTTATTTTTTTTCTTAAAAGAATTGGTTTCTTTAATTAAAGTCAGTTTTTTCTCAGCAAGTTGAAGTAAAACGTTTAAATAATCGTCCTCATTTATTTCTTTTAAAGCAGTTTTAATATTATATGAAGAAATATTTCTGAATTTAAGTTCATTTACAATCTTAATTCGTCCCCATTTTTTTATGGTGAATTTTCCTCTAACAAAAGCTTTAGAAAAACGTTCTTCATTTAAAAAATTATGTTGTAATAAATGCAGTATTATTTGCTCCTTGGCTTCAGGAATCATTTTTAAATCATATAATTTTTGTTCTACTTCTTTGTGGCAACGCTCTTGATATGCACAAAAATGCTCCAAAACTTTTCTTGCTTCATCAACTGTATACGATTTTTTATTTTTCATAGATTACAAAGTAACAAAAGAAAGGCGACTTTTTAGAGTCACCTTTCTTAAAAAAATATACTTTTATCTATTGTTTTCTTTTCATCCTTAATTTTAAGTTGTTAATTAGAGAATACATAACAGGAACAATAATTAGGGTTAAGAAAGTTGCAAAGGTCAAACCAAAAATAATGGTCCAAGACATGGGTCCCCAAAAAGCAACATTTTCTCCTCCAATATAAAATTGAGGATCAAATTCTGTAAACAACGTCATGAAATTAATGTTAATTCCAATTGCCAAAGGAAGCAGCCCTAAAATTGTTGTAATGGCTGTTAATAAAACAGGGCGTAATCTAGTTTTACCACCTTCAACAATGCTTTCATATATTAACTCTTTTGTTAAAGTTCCCTTTTCTAAGCTTAATTCTTCGCGTTTACGAATCATTATTAAATTGGTATAATCAATTAATACAATTGCATTATTTACAACAATACCTGCAAGTGAAATAATACCAATCATAGTCATCATAATCACAAATTCCATTCTAAAAATAATCAAACCTAATAACACCCCAATTAAACTTAATAGTACAGCTATTGAAATGATTATAGGAGTAGAGGTAGAGTTAAATTGTCCCACTAATATTAAAAATATTAAGAATACAGCTATTAAGAGGGCTTTACTTAAAAAAGCCATTTCTTCAGCCTGTTGTTCTTGTTCTCCAGTAAATGAAATAGACAAATTTTTTGGTAAATTATAATTTTCTAATGTTTTCTTAATTTGTTCATTAACATCAGTTGGGTTGTAAGGTTCAATTACATTTGAGAATATGGTAATTACTCTGTTCAAATTTTTTCGTTTTACAGCACTAAAAGTAGAAGATGTTTCAGAATGTGCAACTGCAGAAACTGGAACTTGTACAATTTTACCACTACTTTGATTTCTAAATGTAATTTTCTGGTTTAATAAGGATTCTTTATTGTATCTATATTTATCCATTAAACGAATATTTATTGGATAATCATCTTCACCATCTTTAAAAGTAGATACTTCTTTTCCAAACAAAGAAGTTCTAATAGCATCACCAATTTGTCCGGTTGAAATATTTAACCTTCTTGCTTTTTGCCTGTCTATAATAAATGGAAGTTCTGGTTTTCCTTGCTCAACATCCAAATTTAATTCTTCAATTCCAGCAATGTTAGCTTCATTAATAAATTGTTTAATATCTTCTGCATTAACAAGTAATTCTTCATAATCATCACCTGAAATTTCTATATTAATTGGTGCTCCTGTTGGGGGTCCATCTGAAGGTCTATCAACAGTGATGTTTACTCCAGGATAGTTTTGAAGTAATTGTCTTATTTCAGTTAAAACATCTTCCGTATTATTATCACCACGCTCTATAAATTTCACAAAATCAACTGTTATACGTGCTTTGTTAGGTGTAGTTCCGCCTTGTTGCCCTTGATTTGGATCGCTAGTTCCTTCACCAACTTGTCCAATTACTGAAGTAATTAAGTTGTTTTCGCCATTTACTTCATATTTCTTTAAAAATTCCTGAATTTTATTTTCAATATCAATAGAAAGTGCATTTGTAACTTCAATGTCAGTACCTATAGGATATTCCAAATATACATACACCTGTTTTGGTGGAGTTTCTGGGAAGAAAAGTATTTTTGGAGGAAAAAGTCCCATTAGCATAAATGATAAAAATAACAATCCAAATGTGCCAAATAAATAGTATTTAGGCCTTTTCCCTTTTAAAGTAAATTTCAATGATTTTTCATAAATAACTTCTAATTTAGGTAAAAATATTGTTTGAAACCATGTCGTAGCGGGTGTTAAAAATTTGGTATTTACAACTCTTAATACCCCTGCAATTACTAATAATAAGCCTAATGCGTTTAAAAATTTAGTGTTTGAACTTACTCCAGCAATTATAAAGAGTACACCAACTACAAAAATAGCAGTACTATAAATGAGAATTTTTTTAAAGTTTACCTCATCCTCTTTTATTTTCATATAAACCGAAGTTAACATTGGATTTATTAATAAAGCCACAAATAAAGATGAGCTTAAAACAATTATTAGGGTAATAGGTAAATAACGCATAAATTCACCCATGATACCTGGCCAAAATGCAATTGGTAGAAAGGCAGCCAATGTGGTTGCTGTTGATGCAATTATAGGCATTGCTACTTCTCCAACTCCATATTTAGCAGCATCAATTTTTGAATAGCCTTCATCTAATAGTCGATAAACATTTTCAACAACAACAATACCGTTATCAACCAACATTCCTAATGCAATTACCAATGAAAATAATACCATTGTATTTAAGGTTACCCCTAAAGCACTAAGTATGGTAAATGACATAAACATAGATAATGGAATTGCAATACCAACAAATAATGCATTTCTAATTCCTAAAAAGAAAAGCAATACTAAAACAACCAAAATTATACCTAAAACAATGCTGTTTTCAAGGTCTGCAACCATTGTTTTGGTATCGTTTGTTTGATCATTCGTTTTTGAAACATTTAAATTTGAGGGAAGAAACTCATTTTTAGCTTTCACTAAAATTTCATCTATTTGTGTAGAAGCAATAATTAAATTTTCACCAGCCCTTTTCGTTACATCTAACATAACTACCGGTTTAGAAAATTCTCTTGCATAGCTTTGTTTTTCTTGTTCTTTAAAGCTAACAGTAGCAATGTCTCTTAAGTAAACAATATTATTATTTTCTTGTTTAATTATGATGTTTTCAATTTCTTTTGCCGATTTGAATTCACCAATTACACGAACATTTCTTCGTATTCCATTTTCTAATAAATCACCTCCAGAAACTGTCATGTTTTCATTCTGAATGGCCATGGCAATATCATTGAAGCTGATTTTAGAAGTTTCCATTTTGTATAAGTCTACACTTATTTCAACTTCTTTATCTTGAATTCCTCTAATATCAACTTTCGAAATTTCTGGAACTTTTTCTATTTCTTCTTCTAAATATTCACCAAACTCTTTTAATTTATCCATTGAAAAGTCACCAGATAAATTAATGTTCATAATAGGCATTAATTCAGCAAAATTTAATTCTTGCACATTTGGATCGGCAGGTAAATCTTTTGGAAAATCTTTGTCTGAAGTTGCAGCATCAACTTTATCTTTTACTTTTCGTAGGGCTTCAGTAGGTGTTGTACTAAAATCAAATTTTACTTGAATGGTTGAAAACCCTTCGATTGAAGTAGAAATAATATCATCAACACCTGAAATTCCATTAATTTCTTTTTCTAAAGGTCTTGTAATAAGCTTTTCTATGTCTAAGGCTGAGTTTCCAGGATACGGTGTAGAAACATATATTTCAGGAACTACAATTTCTGGAAATGCTTCTCTGGGCATACTAACATAGGAAAATATACCAGCAACAAAGATCATTACAATTATAACATAAACGGTCATTTTATTGTGAATTGACCACGTAGATATTTTAAATTCTTTTTTCATTTTAATTCTGTTCTAAGTTACTTTACAGATTAAATTTATCGCTTACTTTAACAATATCTCCTTCTTTTACAATTCTAGCTCCTTTGTTAATTAAGCTGTCGTTTTCTTGAAGACCTTTAGAGATAAACACCTCATTATTGTATTCTTTTTCTATACTAATTAAATTTTTAGCTACAGTTGTTTCACCGTTTTCCGTTTTTAAAGTAAAAACGTACGTATTTCCATTTTGATCTTTTTGAACGAGAGTTGACGGTATTACAATTCCATTAGCCGCAAAATCTACAATTTTTAAATCGGCTAATAAATTTGGCTTAATACTGTGATCTTTATTGGATATGTTGATTCTTGTTTTAAAACTTCTATTATCTGGATTGATAAAATTTCCAATTTGAGAAATTTCCGATTCAATTTCCTTGTTAATTGAAGGGAAATTTAGGATTGTTTGTGTACCAATTTTAATAACAGATAAGTAGGTTTCTGTTATATCAGCTTCAATATAAACATTGTCTAAATTTAATAATCGAACTGTTGCAGTTTGCGGACTAGTTAACTCTCCAATTTTAGGAAAAATTTCATCCACTATTCCATTAAAAGGAGCAGTGATTTTCATTTTTTTAGCTTGGGTTTTTAATGAAGTTAGACTATTTTCTAATCCTTCTTTTTGGGCTTTAGCCTGTAAATATTGCATTTCAGAACCAATTTTTTGATTCCATAAGCGCTCTTGGCGATCGAAAGTTGTTTTTGCTAACTCTAATTGAGTATTTAGCTCTGAAATACTGTTTTGAATTGAAGCATCGTCTAATTGAATCAAAGTTTGACCTGCTGAAACTTGTTGGCCTTCTTTTACATAAATAGCTTTAACGGTACCGCCTAACTCAGGTCGAACTTCAATGTTTTTATCTGCTTGAGCCACACCTTGAATTTCAATATAGTGTTTAAAATTTTCATTTTTAACAGGTAAAAGGGTAACAATATGATATTTTTTTAGCGTGTCTAATTTAGATATTTGACTTTCAATTGTTTTTAACTCTTGGTTTAAACTATCAATTTTATTAAGAATACTTGTTTTTTGAGTAGTTAATTCATCAAGTGAAGTTTTTTCAACCTCTGAACAAGAAATTAGAAATATGGTTGCTATAAAAAGTAGTAAGATATTTTTCATTTTATGATATTTTCTAGTTATAAATAGGTGTGTTTAATGCGTTATCTAAAGCAGCTTTATTTGTAATTATGGCAAGCATAGCTTGTAAATAATTTTGCTGCATGGTGTATAATTGTCGTTGAGCTTCTGATAGTTCAAAGCTTGTAGAAATTCCTTCACGAAATTTTATTTGTTGTTTTTTTTCAATACGTTCAGCAAGCGCTAAATTTTGTTTAGAAGTTTCATATTCTTCAATACTATAGTTATACTCGGTTTTAGCAGTTTCAAACTGAAGCATTAAAGTTTGTTCCGTTTCGGTAAGCTTTGTTTTGGCTTTTTCCAATTCAATTTTTGCTTGTTGTGTTCGAGAACTTCGAGCTAAACTACTGAAAAGTGGAATTTCTAAACTAATGCCAAGTAATGAAGAATCAAACCATTGTTGTTCTTTATTGAGAAATTCAAAGTTTTGACCAAACCCAATATATCCAAAGTTTGCAAAACTGCTTAGGGATGGTAACGCTTTACTTTGTTCAAGCTTCATTAAAAGCTCATTTGATTTTTCCGTATTTTTTGCAATTTTAAAATCTACATGATTTTCAACACTTAAGTTTGAAGATAAAACACCCAAATCTATATTCTTCATAGATAAAGAGTTTAAATCATCAGTTAGCATTATTGGTCTATTAATATCAATTCCCAAAGTAATATTGAGCATTTTATAAGCAATATTGTTTAGTTGTTGGGATTTTGATAATTGACTTTTTATAGAAGCCAATGTAATTTGTAGTTGTTCAACACTTTCTTCCTCAATAAAACCATTGACATACATTTGACTGGTTTCATTTAATGTTTTTTCTAATGATAGGATATTATTTTCTAAAATTAAGATACTTTCTTCACTTAAAAGTACATTCCCATAGGCATTAATAACGGCTTCCCTAATGCCTAATTCAGTTTTTTCTTTGGCGTTTTCAGATATTTTTAAATAGGTTTTAGCTGATTGTAAACCAACTAAATAGGAGCCATCAAAAATTAATTGTCTTAAAGTGGCTGTAGCATTTAAAGAATGTTTTGTGCCAAATTCAACTTCAGCAAATTCACCTTCATTCCCACCAAAAAATTCCGCTGGGATTAAAGAAACCTGTTGTTTTATCCAGTTTTGATAGTCTACTGTGGCACTTATTTGTGGTAAACCAATAGTGGTGGTTTCCCACTTTTTCTTTTTTGCGGCATCTATATCTCTGTTGGCATTTATCGCAGCATAGCTATTTATTAATGCGTAATCAATAGCTTGGTCTAATGATAACGAAATCTTTTCCTGAGCTTCAGCATTCAGGCTGAGCAGTATTCCGCTAAACAGAATTAATAATTTTCTCATTCTTAATAGTTAATTTTTTGTAATTGTTCTTCTAAAATTTGTAATCCTTTTGATGTAGCCATTGCTCTTGTATGGTATTCAAGTACACTAGTCTCAAGCTTATTTAGTGTATTTTTGTTATAAGTATAAAAATTTGCATCATGAACACTCGTAGCTAAAGAGAAGTAAAATTTTGTTGTTAATTCCTTATCTATATCTTTTCTATACAAACCTTCCTTAATTCCTTTTTCAATATTATTCAAAATACAATCTTTAAACATGGTGAATTCTTTTGTCATAACTTTTGAATAGGTTTTAGGGTAGTATTTTTTTAATTGAAACATTGGAGAATCATCGGAATTCTTCAATAAATCTTTAAACATTTTTTTAATTTCAAAATTTTCTTCAATGGCATTGTAGCCCTTATCACAAATACAAAGTACAGATTTGTGCATTTCTTCATGCAAGTAACTAGTAGTTATATCTACAAGGTCTTCTTTGTTTTTAAAATATTTATAAATAGTTTTTTTTGATATGGCTAGTTCATTTGCTATATCATCCATCGTTACACTTTTAAAACCAAGCTTTAAAAAAATTTCACTTGCTTTTTGCAAAATAGTACGCTTCATAAAATCATTTTTATTTAAAATGGAGCGCAAATATACAAATGGAAACGTTAGAAACAAAAAAAGTTTCCATAGTTTTAACAATTTCATAACATTTAAAATTAGATAGAAGATTTAAAAATATATTTAATGATGTATTTTTACCAAAAATTATACACAAATGGATTTGATTGAAAATTATAAAAATGATTTTATTGCGTATTTAAATGAGAAAGTTGAGGTGAAACAACCTATTAATTTATATGAGCCAATACATTATATTTTACAACTTGGAGGTAAAAGATTACGACCAGTTTTAACACTAATGACTTGTGAAATTTTTAATGGAGAGGTGAAACAAGCTTTTGATGCGGCACTAGCTATTGAGGTTTTTCATAATTTCACGTTGATTCATGATGATATTATGGATAGCGCACCAATACGAAGAGGACAAGTTACTGTGCACGAAAAGTGGGATGTAAATACTGGAATTTTATCGGGTGATGCCATGATGATTATGGCGTATCAATGTTTTGAAACTTACGAGCCTTCTACTTTTAAAAAATTGATGTTGCTTTTCAATACAACATCTTTACAAGTTTGTGAAGGCCAACAATTTGATATGGATTTTGAAACTAGAACTGATGTTTCAATTCCAGAATATTTAAAAATGATTACTTACAAAACATCGGTTTTAGTTGCAGCGGCAATGAAAATGGGAGCTATTGTTGCAAATGCTAGTAATAAAGAGGCTGATGTAATTTATGATTTCGGTCTAAATCTTGGAATTGCTTTTCAATTGCAAGATGATTTTTTAGATACCTTTGGAGATGCTGCAGTATTTGGGAAACAAATTGGAGGAGATATTTTAGAAAATAAAAAAACGTTTTTATTTTTAAAAGCATTGGAAGTTTGTAATGTTAAAGATAAACAAAAATTGATAGAATTATATACTTCAAATAAGCATAATGAGGAGAAAGTTAAAGAAGTGACAGCTTTATTTGAAAGAAACAAATTAAAGGAAATAACAATTCAAGAAATTGAAAGTTACACGAATAAAGCATTTAAAGATTTAGAGAGTTTGTCAATTTCTAAACAAAAAAAAGAAGTTCTTAAAAACTTTGGTTTGAGTTTAATGAAACGCACCATATAATGTTATCAGAGCAAAATTCAATTTCTCTTATTCAAAAAATTGAAAGTGAAAATTTATTTAAAAAGTTAATAGAACAATTAAATAAAGATTTTCAATTATCAAATTTGGATGAACATTTTGATTTGTCTATGGCTCCAAATCAACTCAAGCAATCCTTAAGCGAAATTTTAGTTGATTTAATAACCAATAAATATGATGATTATTTGAACTTTTTATATAGAGTTGATGTTTCTGAAAAAGAATTGCTAACAATAAAAAGCAATGAATTACCTCAGCTAGTCGAGCAAATAACATTTTTAATTCTAAAAAGAGAATATCAAAAAGTATGGTTTAAAAATAAACTCTAAAAATTGGTGATAAGGCAGATGAGTATATAATATTAGTTGCTTTATCAAATAAAACGTCATAACGTAAACCCATAGAAATATTGCCAGTCACATATTCTGCACCAATATATAATGCAGATTGCCATAAATCAGCATCGTTTAAAAAAGCAATATTTTGATTAATTTTTAGTTGCTCAAATTCAGTAGAAAACTGCATATTTCTAATTGGTTTATATAAAGCTAAAACACTTCCTCCGTATATATTAGTGGTTCTACTTACAGTAGATTTATTTTTAACATAAACATATGTAGCACTTAAACCTGCACTAAATTTATCTGAAAAATCATAAATGGCACTTGGTGAAATAGAAAATGTTGAGTAGTTATTTCCAGCTCCAATGTTAATACCGCCTCCAAATCTAACATCATCAATAAAACGGTGCCGATCTAATTCGGAGTTTTGACTAAATAAATTAATATTTACAAGAAATATTAATAGCAGTAAAATTAAGATTTTGTGCATGTTTGTTGTTTTTAACAAAGTTAAATTATTTTTTAGAACTATTTTATTTAAATAAATATTGTGCATCATATAAATAAGTATTATTTTTGCCACCTAAATTTCGGTCTCATAGCTCAGTTGGTTAGAGCACCTGACTCATAATCAGGGGGTCCAAGGTTCGAGCCCTTGTGGGACCACAAATAAAAATAAAGACTTCATAGAAATATGAGGTCTTTTTTATGCAACTTTGTGAACTGAGAGAACACTGTTTTGAATTTTCCAAACAACGTAAAATCAATAAAAACCGAGTGAGAGTATCTCTAGTAACTTTATGTAAAGCTTAATCTTCTGATGGCTTAATCAAGAAGCCCATATATCCGCCTAAAAAGAAAATAAATGTTAATAAAATAGATAACCATATTTTAAAATTAAGAAACTTGATATCTAAAATATAAATTAAGATAAGTCCTAAAAGTGAAAGTATTATTTTTAGATTGGCATTTTTGAATTGTTTTTTCCAATTCATCACAAAACTTTTTTAGTTTAATTTTTTTCTCCCAACCTTTAATAAAGTATCTTCCATACATCATAATTCCAATAATCCAAACAAATACAAGTATTGATACTAGCACGCCAGATAGCCTGGCTTTAATGTTCTTCCAAGAAGAATTACTTTTTGCAGCTTTTTTTGAGAATACATTACTTAGATTCTTCATTATTGGTACTGATACATCAAAGCTTTTGAAATGCGATTAAGGCACAAGCACAATGATTTAAGACATTGTAATGAGCTTATGCATAGTATACATTAGTGTTTTCATCATTTTTTTTCTTACAAAGACAATATTTTTAAATGTAAAATAAAAAATGAACTTTTTCGTTTCTTTAAAATAACCAATTATATGAAATAATACGCTATGGGTTTAATTACAACTAAAAATTAGGGTTTGTATATATTTTAAATATATTTTTGTAAATAATTGAAAAGCATGAATTTCGGAAGTTTTTTACGTTTTAAAATAAAAATACTATCTTTGCGATGCTATGTTTTAGATTTTTTAAACTTTAAAATAACCCTAAACCCCTAATGAAGCTTAAATTTAAAAGAAGCATTTTAAGTTTTTTGTTACTTATGTCTTGTTTTTTTGTGTCTTTTGCGCAAAAAAATGATGTGCCTGTACCTGGAACTAACGATGACCCTCCTCCTCCGGTAGGACTTCCAATAGATGGCGGTTTGTCTTATCTATTTATCGCTGGTATTGCATACGGTGTTTATGAACTAAAGCGAAAAAAGTAATTATTTCTTTAGTAGTTTCGCAACGTACTTTCCTATAACATCAAATTCTAAATTTACAATCGTACCTTTTTTAAAGGTGTGAAAATTTGTATGTTCAAATGTGTAAGGTATAATAGCAACAGAAAAAGTATTTTCTTTTGAATTAACAACTGTTAAGCTTACACCATTAATTGTTATTGAGCCTTTTTCTATAGTGATGTTATTTAAAGTAGTGTCATATTCAAAATCAAAAAACCAACTACCATCTTCTTCACTTACACCTGTGCAAATAGCTGTTTGATCAACATGTCCTTGAACAATATGGCCATCCAATCTTGCGCCAAGTATCATTGCGCGCTCCAAATTAATTGTATTTCCAATTTTAAGGAATTTAAAATTTGATTTGTCGAGGGTTTCTTTAATAGCAGTTACCGTATATTCATTTCCATTCACATGAACTGTTGTCAAACAAACCCCATCATGAGCAACACTTTGGTCAATTTTTAATTCTTTAGTAAAATCACTTTCAATAGTTATATGATAATTTTCACCTTCTTGAACAATATTTTTAACAATACCTAAACTTTCAATTATACCTGTAAACATAATTTTATCAATTTTATTGATTACTTTTGACGTTCAAAATTAAGCATAATAAACCTTATAGATGAACAAATCTGAAAAAATAATAGTAGGTATTTCCATTGGAGATTATAATGGTATTGGAATAGAAATTGCTTTGAAAACATTTTTGGATAAAAGGATGTTAGATTTTTGTACGCCTATTTTGTTTGGCTCTACAAAATTAATATCAGCCTATAAAAAAAATATGAATATAAATGTTCCATTTAACGGAATAAAGGATGTTGATAAGGCAATTCATGGTAAGTTTAATATTTTAAATTTATGGAATGAAGAGTTTCAAATTGATCTTGGTACACCTACAGAATCTTCTGGAAAATATGCGTTTGAATCATTAAAAGCATCTACAAATTCATTGGCTAAAGGAGAAATAGACGTGTTAGTTACAGCACCTATTAATAAAGATAATATCCAGTCAGAAGATTTTAAATTTCCTGGTCATACAGAATATTTAGAGTCTCAATTAAATGGAGAAAGTTTAATGATTTTAATGACTGATAAACTAAAAATAGGCCTCATAACTGGACACATTCCTGTTTCTAAAGTTTCAGAAACTATAACTCCGGAATTAATTCAAAAAAAGGTGGATATTTTGTATAATACATTAAAACAAGATTTTGCTATCTCAAAACCGAAAATTGCCATTTTAGGCCTTAATCCTCATTGTGGAGATCACGGCGTTATTGGAAATGAAGATGATGAAATAATAATGCCCACCATTGCTAATATTCAGAAGGAAGGAAAGTTAGTTTATGGTCCTTATGCTGCAGATAGTTTTTTTGGTTCAGAAAATTACAAAAACTTTGATGCTATATTAGCCATGTACCACGACCAAGGATTAGCTCCCTTTAAAACATTGTCTTTTGGAGAGGGTGTAAATTTTACGGCTGGATTGGATAAAATTAGAACTTCTCCAGATCACGGTACAGCTTATGAATTAGCAGGAAAAAATGCAGCAAATATTAGTTCATTTAAAGAAGCTGTTTTTACAGCAATTCAAATTTACAAGACTAGAGAAGAGTATAAAAGTTTGACAGAAAACCCATTAAATGTAACTAAGCAAAAAGAAAAACGATAAATTTTTAAAATTTATTTATAATTTTATATCTTTGCACGCTCAAATTGAAGTTCTAAATGAAAGATTTAAAAGAGTATGACATTTCTTTTATGGGATTAAAAGAAGGAAATCATCAATTTGAGTATGTAATTGAGAAGAAGTTCTTTGATTTTTTTAACTATGATGAATTTTACAATTCAAACATAAAAGTAGAGTTGTCTTTTTTAAAAAAAGCAACAATGTTTGAATTAAGCTTTGGTGTAGCTGGTTGGGTTGAAGTGACCTGTGATGTTACAAATGAATTGTTTCATCAACCAATTGAAACAAGCATGAATTTAATTGTAAAATTTGGAGACGAATTTAATGATGAAAATGAAGATTTAATAATTATACCATATTCAGACTATAAATTTAATATTGCACAATATATTTATGAAGTAATAGTTTTGTCTGTACCTATAAAAAAAATTCACCCAGGTGTAAATGATGGTACATTGCAATCAGAAGTTTTAGAAAAGTTAAGAGAGTTAGAAATAAAAGAAGAAGATTTAGAGAAAAATAATAAGGAAATTGATCCTAGGTGGAATAAATTAAGAAATATACTAATAGATAAAAATACAAATAATGGCGCATCCTAAAAGAAAAATATCAAAAACAAGAAGAGATAAAAGAAGAACTCATTATAAGGCTGTTGCACCTCAAATAGCTGTTGACCCAACAACAGGAGAAGCACATTTATATCACAGAGCTCATTGGCACGAAGGTAAATTATACTATAGAGGTCAAATAGTTATAGATTCTGAAGAAATACAAGCTTAATAAGCTAGTTTAAAAATTAAAAAAAAACTCTCAATTTTGAGAGTTTTTTTGTTTTTTAGCCTATAATTCATCAAAAATTGCTAGAATTGAGTAAATATTCAAATTATATTTCACTATTTTTACCCACTCTTTGTTGATGAAAGAAATTAAATTATGACAAAAATTACAGCAGCAATAACAGCCGTAGGCAAATATGTTCCTGAAGATATTTTAACCAATAAAATGTTGGAAAAATTAGTAGATACTAATGATGAATGGATAACTACTAGAACAGGAATTAAGGAGCGAAGAATTCTAAAAGGAGAAGGAAAAGGAACTTCTTACATGGCGATAAAAGCGGCACAACAATTAATAGAGAAGAAAAAGCTAGATCCTAAAGAGATTGATTTAGTAATAGTTTCTACTGCAACGCCTGATATGCAGGCGGCTGCAACCGCTGTTTTTGTAGCTTCCGAAATAGGTGCAACTAATGCTTTTGGTTTTGATTTAGAAGCTGCTTGCTCAAGCTTTTTATATGGTATGTCGGTCGCTTCAAGCTATATAGAATCTGGTAAATATAAAAAAGTACTGTTGATTGGGGCTGATAAATGTTCTTCAATGATAGATTATACAGACAGAGCTACTTGTATAATATTTGGCGATGGAGCTGGCGCAGTTTTGTTTGAACCTAATAATGAAGGTCTAGGGGTGCAGGACGAATACCTTCGTAGTGATGGAGCTGGGAGAGAATTTTTACAAGTAAAAACAGGAGGTTCTCTATATCCAACAACAAAGGAAGCAATAGATAAAAGAGAGAATTTTGTATTTCAAGATGGTAAAACTGTTTTTAAAAATGCTGTTTTTAATATGGCAGATGTTACTGTAAAAATTCTAGAAAAAAATAACTTAACAAAAGAAGATGTAACTTGGCTTGCAGCACATCAAGCAAATAAAAGAATTATTGAAGCAACTGCGAATAGAATTAGCTTGGATAGTTCTAAAGTAATGATGAATATTCAAAAATATGGAAATACTACTTCTGCTACATTACCATTACTTTTAGCAGATTATGAAGACCAACTAAAAAAAGGAGATACCATAATTTTTGCTGCGTTTGGAGGAGGATTCACCTGGGGGTCAATTTACTTGAAATGGGCATATAACTTATAAAAAAATAACAACTAAAACTAAACGAATATGGACATAAAAGATATTCAAAACCTGATTAAATTTGTTGCAAAATCTGGAGCAAGTGAAGTAAAGTTAGAAATGGAAGATATTAAAATCACCATTAAAACTGGTTCAGAAAAAAGTGAGACAACTATTTTACAGCAAGCACCTATAGGAATGCCTCAAATGTCAGTTGCTCCACCAGTAGCTCAGGCAGTTCCAGCGGAAACACCTAGTTCTCCTGCTGCTGATGAAACTTCAAAATATATAGAAATTACATCGCCAATTATTGGAACTTTTTATAGAAAGCCTTCACCAGATAAACCAGTTTTTGTGGAAGTGGGTGATTCAGTAAATTCAGAAACTATAGTTTGTATGGTTGAAGCGATGAAATTATTTAATGAAATTGAAGCTGAAGTTACGGGTAAAATTGTAAAAATATTAGTTGATGATGCAACTCCGGTTGAATTCGGTCAGCCATTATTTTTAGTAGACCCTTCATAGATTTTATTTTTAGTTTCAAACAATAATTTTGGAGCTATTTTTATTAAGTAATTTGAAAGTACTATGTTTAAAAAAATATTAATAGCCAATAGAGGTGAGATAGCCTTGCGAGTTATAAGAACTTGTAAAGAAATTGGAATAAAAACAGTTGCTGTGTATTCAACTGCAGATGCAGAAAGTTTACATGTTCGTTTTGCAGATGAAGCTGTTTGCATTGGCCCACCTGCAAGTAGTGAATCTTATTTAAAAATGTCTGCAATTTTGGCTGCAGCTGAGATTACAAATGCAGATGCAATTCATCCTGGATATGGGTTTTTATCTGAAAATGCTAAGTTTTCGAAATTATGTGAGGAACACAACATTAAATTTATAGGAGCTTCCGCTGAGATGATTAGTAGAATGGGAGATAAAGCTTCTGCAAGAGCGACTATGAAGGAGGCAGGTGTTCCAACAATTCCTGGCTCAGATGGACTACTAGACACCTTAGAAGAAGCTGAAAAGTTGGCTGATGAAATGGGGTATCCTGTAATGTTAAAAGCAACTGCTGGAGGAGGCGGTAAAGGTATGAGGGCTGTATGGGAAAAAGAAAACCTAAAAGATAATTGGGATTCTGCCAGACAAGAGGCATTTGCAAGTTTTGGAAATGATGCTATGTATATGGAGAAACTTATTGAAGAACCTCGACATATTGAAATTCAAGTAATTGGAGATTCTTTTGGAAAAGCATGTCACTTGTCAGAAAGAGATTGTTCCGTTCAGCGTCGTCATCAAAAGTTAACGGAAGAGGCACCTTCACCTTTTATGACTCCACAATTAAGAAAAAAAATGGGTGATGCTGCAGTAAAGGCAGCAGAATTTATAAAATATGAAGGGGCAGGAACTGTAGAATTTTTAGTAGATAAGCATAAGAATTTCTATTTCATGGAAATGAATACTCGTATTCAGGTAGAACATCCAATTACAGAACAAGTTATTGATTACGATTTAATTTTTGAACAAATAAAAGTTGCAGCTGGAATTCCAATTTCAGGTAAAAATTATTTACCTAAATTACATTCTATTGAATGTAGAATTAATGCTGAAGATCCATACAAAGATTTTAGACCTTCACCTGGTAAAATAACAACTTTACATATTCCTGGAGGGCATGGAGTAAGAGTTGATAGCCATGTTTATGCAGGGTATACAATTCCTCCAAACTATGATTCTATGATTGCAAAATTGATAACAACTGCGCAAACACGCGAAGAAGCTATTAATAAAATGCGTAGAGCTTTAGATGAATTTGTTATTGAAGGAATTGAAACTACAATTCCGTTTCATAGACAGTTAATGGATCATCCAGATTATATTTCAGGTAATTATACCACAAAATTTATGGAAGATTTTGAATTGTTACCTAAAGAATAATTGTAAGTTTCAAACTAAAATAAAAATAAAGGATATGAGTTTTCATATCCTTTATTTTTTATAAATTTACTTTCAATTAGAAATCTTATGAAAGAAAAAGAGTTACATATTGATGGTATTGATAAAATTATTTTAAAAAATTTAATGAATGATGCTAGAACTCCAATATTAGGGATTGCCCGGAAAATTGGAATTTCTGGAGCTGCAATTCATCAAAGATTACGCAAGTTAGAGGCTTCAGGATTAATAGCTGGCTCTAAATTTGTAATTAATCCTAAAATAATTGGCTATAAAACATTGGCATTTGTAGGTATATTTTTAGATACTGCAAGTAAATATTCGGAGGCAATAAAACGATTAAAAGAAATTCCTGAGGTAATAGAAAGTCATTACACTACAGGTGATTGGGCTATATTTATAAAAATATTATGCAAGGATAATGAGCATTTAATGAAATTATTAAACGAAGAAATTCAGTCTATTAAAGGAGTTGCTAGAACAGAAACGTTTATTTCATTAGATCAACAAATAGATAGACAAATTAAATTGTAGAAAAGTAGTTAAATACGACTTTTTTAATCTCTTGAACCTAAAATTCTTAATCCCCAGTACAATAGCATTGCCAAAGATCCTAATGCAGCCACTAGATACGTTCTTGCAGCCCATTTTAAGGCATCTTTTGCTCCATCTTGTTCAATAGTAGTAAGCATATTTTTGGACTTTAACCAAGCTAGTGCGCGATTACTAGCATCATATTCAACAGGTAGCGTAATAAAGCTAAAAAATGTAGCCACTGCCATCATCGCCAAACCTACAACTGCAATTATAAAACCTATTCCCGTATTTCCAGAAGCTGCACCTAAAATTATTCCACCTATTACTAACCATTGCGAGAATTTTGAAGAAATATTAACAGCAGGTACTAATTTCGATCGTAAAGTTAACCACTCATATGCTTGTGCATGTTGGACTGCATGGCCGCATTCATGAGCTGCTACTGCCGCTGCAGACGCATTTCTTTGATTATAAACGACCTCACTTAAATTAACAGTTTTGTTTAATGGGTTATAATGATCTGTCAATTCTCCCGGGGTTGAGATAACCTTAACATTAAAAATACCGTGGTCATTTAACATTTTCTCAGCAATTTCTTTTCCGCTTAACCCATTCTTTAAGTGAATTTTAGAATAATAAGTAAACTTATTTTTTAAGCGTTTGCTCACTAGCCAGCTTGCTAGTGAAATAACTCCAATGATTAGATAAAAACCTGTCATAAATTTCTTTTTAAGTATTGTTTTTTAATTGATAAATTTACAACATAAATTATTCCAAAAACAAGTAACAGACAAAATGGCAAAAATACCGCAAATACTTTTAATATACACAGGGGGAACTATAGGAATGGTTAAGGATTTTAAAACAGGAGCATTGCGTACATTTAATTTTGATAAATTATTGAAGCATATTCCTGAAATTAACCATTTAAATTGTAGCATAAATAGTGTTTCATTTGATTATCCAATTGATTCGTCAAACATGAATGTAGATAATTGGGTAGCCCTTTCTGAAATTATTGAAGAAAATTACGAACTGTATGACGGCTTTGTTGTTTTACATGGGTCTGATACCATGTCTTACACTGCTTCTGCAATTAGTTTTATGTTAGAAAACCTTTCAAAACCAGTAATTTTTACAGGTTCACAGCTACCTATAGGAGATTTAAGAACTGACGCGAAGGAAAATTTAATAACCTCCATAGAGATTGCTTCATCTCAAGAAAATGGAATTCCAATAATTTCTGATGTATGCTTGTATTTTGAATATAAATTATATAGAGCAAATAGAACAACAAAAGTAAATTCAGAGCATTTTGAGGCTTTTACTTCACCAAATTTTCCACCGCTTGCTGAAAGTGGGGTTCACTTAAAGTTTAATAAACAACTATTACTTAATACTAATTTTAATAAACCTTTAATGGTTAGAAAAAAAATGGAAAACAAAGTAGTTATTTTAAAAATATTTCCGGGTATTACAAAGACTATTGTTGAGAGTATTTTAACGATTAAAGGGTTAAAAGGTGTAATTATGGAAACTTACGGTTCTGGAAATGCGTCTACTGAAAATTGGTTTATAAGCTTGTTAAAAAATGCGATTAGTAATGGAATTCAGATTATAAATGTAACTCAATGTATTAGTGGTACTGTTATTATGGGTCAATATGAAACAAGTATTGAACTTGAAAAAATAGGTGTTATTAGTGGAAATGACATAACAACTGAATCTGCAATAGCCAAATTGATGTATTTATTAGGTGAAAATATAAAAAAAAATAGCTTTAAAAGTATTTACGAAACTTCATTAAGAGGTGAAATTAGTGTTAAAGAGTGATTTTTATTTAACTAATTAATCATTATTTTTTTTATTTTTCAATAAATCAATCAATTTGGTCTTGATTTTTGATGAAAGTTTAAAAAATAAACTTATCAAAAAAATAACTTAAATTAGGTGTAAAATTTTCAGAATTCAACATTTTTTTGTTACTTGCCATTCGCAAAAGCTGTTAAGTTAATAAAAGCTTAGAAGTTATTAAACTTTGCTAACTTTGTTTTATAAGTTTATTTGCTTTGTGAAAATTATTATATATTTAAACCGAAAAATTAATAAATTAACTATTACACAATGAAAAGAGTATTTACTATCCTTGCGATTACAGGATTATTGTTATTTGGAGCAGCACCTAAAGCTATAGCACAAGATGCAGCTAAAACTGAGCAAGTTGCTGACGCAACAGAATCTAAAACATTTCATCAAGAATTAAAACAACGTTTTATTGAAGGTGGACCTTTCTTTATGGGAATTGTATTAGTAGCCTTAATTTTAGGTTTAGCTATTGCAATTGAAAGAATTATTTATCTTAACATGGCTACAACTAACACTAAGAAATTAGTGAATAAAGTTGATGAAGCTTTACAATCAGGAGGAGTTGAAGCGGCAAAAGAAGTTTGTAGAAATACAAAAGGACCTGTTGCATCAATTTTTTATCAAGGACTTGACAGAATGGATGAAGGTGTAGATGCAGCTGAAAAAGCAGTTGTTGGTTACGGTGGAGTTCAAATGGGATTGTTAGAAAAAAATATTTCTTGGTTATCTTTATTTATTGCTTTAGCACCAATGCTTGGTTTCATGGGAACTGTAATTGGTATGATTGCTGCGTTTGACTCAATTCAAGCAGCTGGTGATATTTCTCCAACAGTTGTTGCAGGAGGTATTAAGGTAGCTTTATTAACAACCGTATTTGGTTTAGTTGTTGCAATTATTCTTCAAATTTTTTATAACTATATTATCTCTAAAGTAGATAGTATTGTTAATAATATGGAAGATGCTTCAATTTCACTTGTTGACCTTTTGGTTAGACATAAAAAATAAGAATAATTATGAATCAGAAATTATCAAAAATATTGACATTAGTCGCAGGGCTAATTGGCTTGATAGGTTTCTTTTTCTTCATCAGAATAATGATTGAAGGAGATGAAGCTCTTAAAGTTGATGCAGATCTACAAGGTAGTATCTTGTCTCCATTCATATGGTTTTCAATTATAGTATTAGTAATAACTGCTATTATTGCAGTGGTGTTTTCAGCTGTAAATATGCTTAAGCATCCACAAGTTTTAAAAAGAACTTTAATGGGTGTTGGAGTTTTACTTGTATTCTTAGTTGTTGCCTATTCTCTTGCAGATGATGGAGCAGTGATGTCTATGGGTAAAGTATTAAAAGATGGAGAAGCTGGTAGCGTTTCAAAATGGGTAAGTACAGGGATTAACTTTAGTGCCATTTTAGGTGTTATTGGTTTTGGAGCCTTTTTTATAGACTTTGTTAAATCATTACTAAAAAATTAACTGAAAATGGCAAGAAGAGAAAACTCAGAAATTAATGCGGGTTCAATGGCAGATATTGCGTTCTTGCTGCTAATATTTTTCTTAGTAACTACTACTATGGATGTTGATTCAGGGATTGCACGTAAATTACCTGAAAAAACAGATGAAAAACCAGAAGTTATTATAAAAGAAAAGAACGTTTTAGATATTGTTGTGAATAGAAACAACCAATTATTAGTAGAGAACGAATTTGTTGAAGTTACCGATATTAAGAGATTGGCAATGAATTTTATTGACAACGGAGGAGGGTTATCTACAGCAAAAGATGGTAAGCCTGCTGAACCTTGTGATTATTGTAACGGTGCAAAAGATCCAGCATCTTCAGATCATCCAACAAAAGCAATTATATCTTTGCAGAGTGATAGAGGTACAACTTACGGCATGTATGTTTCTATACAAAACGAAATTGAAGGAGCTTATAATGAACTTAGAAATAAATTAGCCTTAAGCAAATATAAAAGATCTTATAAAGATTTATTAGATGACTATAAGGATAATGGGAGTGAAAGTTTAAAAGAGAAAATAGATTTTTTGAAGGATAGTTATCCTCAAATTATATCTGAACCAGAACCAATTAAATAATATCAGCATATGAGTAAATTTAAAAAGAAGAAGAAAGGATTACCTGCTATTTCTACGGCATCCTTACCTGATATTGTATTTATGCTATTATTCTTTTTTATGGTATCAACTACTATGAGAGAAACAGATTTATTATTGAAAAAACCTGTTCTTCCTACAGCAAGTGAAGTAAAAAAGTTGGAGCAAAAAAGTTTGGTAAGTACCATTTATGTTGGTAAATCAAAAGACGCTAGGATATCTGGAGATAAAATTCAGGTAAATGATAAAATTATTGACGTAAAAGATGTTCCTAGTTTTATTTTTGCGGAAAGAGCTTTGAGAAGTGAGGATGAAGTTAAATATATGACTACATCTATAAAAGCTGATAAAGAAGCAAACGTAGGTACAATACTTGATATAAAAGAGCAGTTACGAGATATTAATGCTTTAAAAATTAGTTTTTCAACTACTAAGGGTAGTAGTATTGAAACAAATTATAAAAATTAAAGAATTAATTACAATCTAACTATTAAAAAAGGCAATCAAATACTATTTGATTGCCTTTTTTACTTTTATAAAGTATATTTGTTTTATGAGAAGGCTTTTGTTAGGAATTAGTTTTTTATTTATATGTTTTCATCTTGTGGCACAAGATAGTTCAGATGACAAAAGTTTGAGATACCTTGAAGATCAATTATACTTGTCTTTATCTTATAATATCTTATTAGATAAACCATCTACTATTGCTCAAAATGGTTTTTCAGGAGGTTTTTCCATTGGTTTTGTAAAAGATATACCGTTTACTATAAAAGGTGATTTAGGTATTGGAATTGGCGTAGGATATTCATACAACGCATATATTCAAAATTTGAAAATATCTAAATCAAACAGTCAAACTTCTTTATTTGAAATTGGTAGTGGTTATACTAAAAATAGATTTGCTACGAGTGCTCTTGAGTTACCGTTTGAAATTCGTTGGAGAAATTCAACAATTGATAAGTATAAATTTTGGAGGGTTTATGGAGGTTTTAAAATTAGTTATTTGTTAGGTGCTAAATCAATTTATACCGATACGATTGAAACTATTACAACTAAAAATATTGATGAATTTAATAAGGTACAATATGGATTAACCTTAGCTACTGGTTTTAGCACATGGAATTTATACGTTTATTATGGTTTAAATTCTATTTTAAATGAGGCCGATTTAAATGGTAATTCATTATTTCTTAGAGATTTTAAGGTAGGCCTAAAATTCTATATGATGTAATAAATTGTATATACAATTAATTGAGAAACTAAACCAAATAAAAACCCTAATAAAACTTCACTTACGTTATGTGCTTTTAATCTCAATCTAGAAGATGCAATAAGCCCACTAAGAATAAATAATATAGATATTAATACTATTAGATTTAATTGGTACGTGTAACTAAAATATATAATAAAGCTTATTAAACCACCAGCAGCAGATGTATGAAGACTTATTTTAAGTTTGTAATGAAGTAGTAGATAAGAAAAAAGTAAGCCTAGTCCATAGCCAAAATACAATAATGATAAAATATCAACTATATTCGATTTATAAAGCCAATTTCCTAAAATAAAAGAAATTGATACAAATAGTAATGTAGGAAATTTTCGTTCCTCAATTGTAACCATATGATAGCTATCTATCATTTTAAAGCGCTTTAATAGTAGCAATAAAATCAATGGAAAAGCATAAGTAAATAGCAAGATAACAGTTATAATTAAATGCTCTTGAGGCTTAAAAATATATTCAGGAATTAAGAGAAAATATAATATAGTACCAATAATTGGAAAATTTATAGGGTGTAAAAAATAAGATATGAACTTTGAAAATTTCATTTCACTACATTTCTTTTCTTAATCGTGCGACTGGAATATCTAATTGCTCTCTATATTTTGCAATAGTTCTTCTTGCAATAGGATACCCTTTTTCTTTTAAAATAGCTGCTAATTTATCATCAGTAAAGGGCTTCTTTTTACTTTCTTCTCTAATTACAGTTTGTAATATGTTTTTTATTTCTTTAGTCGAAACGTCTTCGCCTTCATCATTTTTCATAGATTCTGAGAAGTACTCTTTAATTAATTTCGTACCATAAGGTGTTGATACATATTTGCTGTTAGCAACTCTCGATACGGTTGACACATCCATATTAATGGCATCAGCTATATCTTTTAGTATCATGGGTCTCAATTTTCGCTCATCACCACTTAAAAAATATTCTTTTTGATGCTCTATAATTGCACTCATGTTCAAAAACAAGGTTTGTTGTCTTTGCTTTACGGCGTCAATAAACCATTTAGCAGCATCTAATTTTTGTTTAATAAACATCACAGCATCTTTTTGTGATTTAGATTTATCTTTAGAGTCTTTATAACCTTTTAATAAATTATTATATTCATTTGAGATATGAAGTTCGGGCGCGTTTCTAGAGTTTAAAGTAAGTTCTAATTCTCCTTCTACTATTCTAATCGTAAAATCTGGTACAATTTGTTGAGCAATTTTATTGTTTCCTACAAATGAGCCACCCGGTTTTGGGTTAAGTTTTTCAATTTGTTGAATACCTTCTTTTAATTCTTCTTCCGCAATATGATATTTTTGAAGCAATTTAGAGTAATGTTTTTTAACAAATTGGTCAAATGAATTCTCTAGAATATTGATGGCTAGTGTTCTGCTAGGTTTTTCTTTTTTACGTTTCAATTGAATTAAAAGGCATTCTTTTAAATTTCTTGCCCCCACACCTGCAGGGTCTAATTGTTGTACAATTTTAAGAAGCCGTTCTAATTCTTCTTCAGTGGTAAAAATGTTTTGTGTAAAAGCTAAATCGTCTAAAATATCAATTAAATCTCTTCTAATATATCCGCTATCATCTATACTTCCAATTAAAAAATCAGAAATTATCTCTTCTTCTTCTGTTAGCCGATAGGTGTTTATTTGAGATTTTAGATGTTGTGTAAATGAAGTTCCAGAGGCATAAGGGATGTTTTTTTCGTCATCATCAGCCGAATAGTTATTTGCTTGAGTTTTATAATTTGGAATCTCATCGTCACTTAAATATTCATCAATATTTATATCTTCAGTGTCAATATTTTCATTTCCAGTAGTATCATAGTCATCTTCAGAATTAGAATCTTCATATTCATCACTATTTTCTTTACCACTTTCTAGTGCTGGATTTTCCTCTAATTCTTGCTTTAAGCGTTGTTCAAAAGCTTGCGTAGGTAGTTGAATCATCTTCATCAACTGAATTTGTTGAGGAGATAATTTTTGTAATAATTTAAAATTTAAACTTTGCTTTAGCATACATTCAACATATATTTCCTTTTGTTAAAAATACAAAAAAAAGCATACCATAACTGATTGGATGCTTTTTTATACGTTTAATTAAAATTCAGCATTTTGAGGGGTACGTGGATAAGGAATTACATCACGTATATTTCCCATTCCTGTTGTAAATTGAACTAAACGTTCAAAACCAAGTCCAAATCCGCTATGCACTGCTGTTCCAAATTTTCGAGTGTCTAAATACCACCACAATTCTTTTTCCTCAATACCTAATTCGGCCATTTTTTGCTGTAAAACATCTAAGCGTTCTTCACGTTGACTTCCTCCAACTATTTCTCCAATACCTGGAAAAAGCACATCCATTGCTCTAACTGTTTTTCCATCTTCATTTAAACGCATGTAAAATGCTTTGATATTAGCTGGATAATCAAATAGAATTACTGGACATTTAAAGTGTTTCTCTACTAAATAGCGTTCATGTTCACTTTGTAAATCTGCGCCCCATTCATTGATTAGATACTGAAATTTTTTCTTTTTATTTGGTTTTGAATTTCTTAAAATATCAATCGCTTCTGTATAGCTAACTCGTTTAAAATTATTGTCTACTACAAAATTTAGCTTTTCTAACAAAGACATTTCATTTCGTTCAATAACTGGTTTAGATTTATCTTCTTGCGTTAATCTATTATCTAAAAAAGCTAAATCGTCTTTACAATTTTGTAATACATATGATACAACAGATTTAATAAAATCTTCTGCTAAATCCATATTGTCATCTAAATTATTAAAAGCAACTTCAGGTTCAATCATCCAAAATTCAGATAAATGACGAGTAGTATTTGAATTTTCAGCTCTAAAAGTTGGTCCAAAAGTATAAACCTTCCCTAATGCCATTGCATAAGTTTCAGCTTCTAATTGACCAGAAACAGTAAGGTTTGTTGTTTTTCCAAAAAAATCTTTTGAGCGGTCTATTGCTCCATCATCAGTTTTTGGTAAATTTTCAACATCCAATGTGGTTACATTAAACATTTCACCAGCGCCTTCTGCATCTGAACCTGTAATTATTGGCGCGTGAAAATTATAAAATCCGTTTTCAGTAAAATATTTATGAACTGCAAATGATAGTGCAGATCGTAATCGCATTACGGCACTAAATGTATTGGTTCTTATTCGTAAATGCGCATTTTCTCGCAAAAACTCAAAGCTATGTTTTTTCGGTTGAATAGGATATTCTTCAGGATTAGAGTCTCCTAGAATTTCTATTTCAGAAACTTGTATCTCAACTGTTTGACCTTTTCCCTGACTTTCAGTTAATGTTCCTTTTACTGATACTGCAGCACTTGTTGTAATACGTTTTAAAACACTTTCATCAGTGTTTTCAAAATCCACTACACATTGTATATTATTTAACGTAGAACCATCGTTTAAAGCAATAAAACGATTAGCTCTAAAGGTTCTAACCCAACCTTTTAAAGTTACTTCTTGTAAAAATTTATCTGAACTTAAAAGTTCAGCAACAGTCATTCTTGTCATAATCAAAATTTTAAGAATTGCAAAGATACATTAACAATTGAAAAAGCAAAAAAACTCACCTTATTCTTTATTTATCACCATTGTCATCTTCAGCAGATAAAATATCTAAAGTAGGTTCTTTTAAAATTTCTTTGCTTGCAATATTTTTTTCTAAAGATAGTAATAGTGAAGGCAATAGCAATAAATTTGATGTCATTGCAAATAATAATGTAATTGAAACTAATCCTCCTAAAGCAATTGTTCCTCCAAAACTAGATACGGTAAACACTAAAAAACCAAAAAATAACACAATTGAAGTATAAAACATGCTGACACCTGTTTCTCTTAATGCATTATATACAGATTGTTTAATACGCCAATTATTTGCTATGAGCTCTTGCCGATATTTAGCTAAAAAATGAATGGTATCATCTACAGAAATACCAAAAGCAATACTAAATACTAAAATAGTCGAAGGTTTTATTGGAACCCCTAAATAGCCCATTAAACCAGCTGTAATTAATAATGGAAAAACATTTGGAATTAATGAAATTAAAATCATTCTAAATGAACGAAATAAAAATGCCATGAAAATTGCAATTAACAAAATGGCTAATGAAAGAGAAACGACTAAGTTGTTAATTAAAAAGTTGGTTCCTTTAAGAAACACCAGTGCTTTACCAGTCATTGATACGTTGTAGTTATCTTCTGGAAATTCTTTATCAATTTTTTGTTGCAGACGGTCTTCAATAAGCGCCATTTTATCTGTACCAATATCTTTCATAAAGGTGGTAATACGCGCGTATTGTCCAGTTGAATCGACAAAATTTTTCATTAAATCATCATTCGACGAAGAATTTTTAGTGTAAGATAAAATCCAGTTCTTTTCTTGATTGGTAGGTAATTGATAATATTTAGGGTTTCCACCGTAGAATGCTTGTTTTGAGTATTTTACTAAATTTAATACTGAAATTGATTTCGAAAGTTGTGGGATTTCATCAATAGTTTCATCCAATTTATTCATACGTTTTAACGTAGAAAGCTTCATAACACCTTTTTCTACTTTGGTATCAATTACGATTTCTAGTGGCATAATGCCACCAAATTCTTCTTCAAAAAATACAATATCCTTAAAGAAATCTTCACCTTTTGGCATATCTTCAATAATACTACCAGAAACTTTAATTTGATAAATACCAATCATACTTATAAAAATCAAAGCAATAGTAGTTATGTAAACTAATATTCTATGATTTCTAACAATGTTTTCCATCCATTTTACAATAGCTTCAATCCACTTGCGCTCTAAATGTTTTAAATGCTTTTCTTTTGGAAGTGGCATAAAACTATACATTATTGGAATAATAAGTAATGCCAAAATAAAAATACCTATAATATTAATGGAAGCAATAGTTCCAAATTCTCTTAAAAGCTGACTTTTAGTAAAAATAAATGTTCCAAAACCTGATGCTGTGGTAACATTAGTCATTAAAGTAGCGTTACCAATTTTTGTAATTACACGTTGTAAAGATTTTGCTTGGTTACCATGTTTTTTTACTTCTTGCTGATATTTATTAATTAGAAATATGGCATTCGGTACCCCAATTACAATTATTAATGGAGGAATTAAAGCCATTAAAACTGTAATTTCATATCTAAATAAGCCAATAAAACCAAAAGCCCAAACAACTCCAATGCTCACCACTAAAAGTGTAATGAAAGTAGCCCTTATTGAACGGAAAAAGAAAAAGAAAATTAGAGCGGTAATACCTAAGGCTAAGCCTACAAAAAGTCCAATTTCATCAATAATATTCTGAGCGTTCATGGTCCGTATGTACGGCATTCCTGAAACTCGAATATCTAAATCGTATTCTTTTTCAAATTTTTCAATGGTTGGATTTAATATATCAAAAACAAAATCTTTACGAGCTGCAGTGTTTACAATATCCTTTTTTAAATAAACAACTGTTCTAATAGTACCCGTTTTTTTGTTGAATAAAAAATTATCAAAGAATGGAAGGTTTTCAAATAACTCTGTTTTAATTTTTAGAACATCTTCAGTTGTTTCAGGGGTTTTATCATATAACGGCTCAACATCAAACTTTTGTTCTTTATTATTTTTCTTTAATTTTTTAATATCCCCAACAGCGACTGTAAAGTCTACTTCAGATAAACTATCTAATTGTTTGGAAAGTTTATTCCAGGCATTGAATTTTTTAGGTGTAAATATGGTGGAATCGTTTGTAGCTAAAATTATTAAATTACCTTCCTCTCCAAATAGATCTAAAAAATGGTCATATTCAATATTAACTTCATGATTCTCTGGTAATAAATTAGCTTCTGTGTAAGAAAAACGCATGTATTGCATTTGTGAAGCTAAAAAGTAGGTGAAGGCACCTATTAATACAAGTATAAAATACCGATTTTTTAGTATTATCCTTGATACATGAGTCCAAAAATCCATTGTCAAAATTTTCGCAAAGGTATAAAAATAGTTTCGCTTTTACTGATTTGTTTTTAAAATCCTAATCTTAATTTATAGGTTAATTTTACAGCCAAATTATCGCTCCATTCAGGGTTTTTATAAGCGCCATATCTATAAAAAGCGCTAAGACCAAAACCTTTAAAAAGGCTGTTAAACTCTAAGCCACTTTCTAAATATCCTTTATTCAAGCTTTTAAATTCTAATCCGTTATGATAGGTTGGATTTGAAATATCACCAATAGCCGCTCTCGTTACTAAGGTTAATTGGGGTTTAAATTTATTAGATATTTTAAAAGATGTTATTTCGTGTTTTAAATGTATGGCCGCAAATCTGTCTGAAATAAACTCATTGTATCCCATTGTTTCAAAGCTATTTTTACCAGCAAGCGTAACTCGTTTTAACCAAGGATTTTTAAATGTATAATTAGGAGTTGAGTTGTATAAATGCGAAATTGGAGTTTCACCAAAAAGAATTCCACCTTCAGCTAATATATGCGTTGTTGCTTTTCTAAGTCGCTTTATTTGATGCATAACTCTAAAATTTAGTTGTGTAAAGTTAAAATCACTTTCTATTAAATTTTTAAAACTTTTGGTAAGTTGAAAGGTAAACTGAGGAAAACTATTTTTAATTTGTAACTTACCTAAAGGTGAATTCATATATTCATTTTTTGGGTTGTATTGAAATCCGAATGAGGCAGTTGTTAAGTTATATTCTGATAAATTTTTAGTTGCTGAAATGTATTGATAGTTAAAAAGCGGTTTATAATCTCCGGTACTTAATTGAATTTTTGCTTCTAAATTTGGTTGTATATCATGTTTTAAAAACGCATTTACTGTTTTGTAGCTGTAAAACTTGCTAATATTTAAATTTCTTGGATTGATAGGGGAAAATGAATTATTCTCGGCAATAAAATCTAAAGAGGCTGCTTCTTTTATATCATTGGTATAATTCCCTCCAAACCAAGTATTAGTTTCTTTATTTAATCGGAATGAACCACCAAAACTGTATTTAAAATCAGTGTCTTTCGTTCCATATGCTAAGTAAGATTCCAATTTAAATTTTGGAGAAAAATTGGTGTTAGTTTCGCCACCAAAACCAATTCGTAACCCTTCATAATTATTTAGGTTGATAATTTTACCAAGGTCAAGATTGATGTATTTAGTTGGATAATATCCTTTTAAAATATTTCGTGCAATATTAATTTTTTTCTCAACATTATCTTCTAATGCTAAACTATCTAAGGTTTTGTAGGTGTTTTTTCCACGAAGGGTTAATGAATCTGTTCTGTAAATATTCCAAAATTCTTCTGTTTTTTTATGAGCATCATCATTAAATTGAATTGTTGAAGATGATTTTTTTACTACAACGGGTGTATTAATTTCAAAATTTGAATTCACCGATTTAGAAATGAAATAGGTAATGTCACTAGCATTTTTTTTGTTAGTTTTTATAATAGAGTCATTTTTTTTACTCTCGCTAAATTTAACTGTGCCTCCAAAAAGTGAAATATTTTCATCGTTGTTTCCTTTTTTGAGTACAATATTCATATCTTCAGGAAACCATATATTGTATTTTTTTTGATACCTATAATTTTGAGTTGCTTTAACGTTTGCAATACCTTTTAATTCAGCAATCGCTTTTGTAATCGCATAGTTTTGAGAATCTATATACAAAACACCTTCAATACCTAAAACTTCTTTTTTTATTTTAGGCTTAAAGTAAATTAGAATTGAGGTTCCATTTTCTGTAGTAACAGTATCTAATATTTTATAATTGTATTGTTTAATGGCATTATTAGCAATAGGATTTGTGTATTTAGTTCCTGCGAGTGTATAAAACTCATTATAAAATGAAAAATCTTGAAATGTAATAGCTAGAAGCTCATAAATAGGTTGTTGTAGCCCTGCCATTCTAGATGCCAAAATAATTTCCTTTTTTTTCTTTCCTTTTTGAAATTGAAATTCAGATATTTTTTCAGAAATATATAAGTGTTGTTTATCAATTTCCTTTTTAAACTTATAATTAGAGGAGTCTATTTTTTTGAATTTTTTCTCACCATTTTTTAAAACAAAAATAGAATCTATTTTTCCATTAATTGAGTCAGGATTTGCAGTGACTAATATTTTATTGTAAGTATCAAATTTGAATGAATTTAATGCTTTTTCAATATTATTTTTTGATTTATTAGCGATTGTATTTCTAATAATTTGTAATGCAGGATTTTCTTTGGCAGTTATTAAAACTTCTTTTAAATTTTCAACAGAAGCTTTTAATTTGATACGTACAAATTTATCATCATTCGAAATAGGAACAGTTACAGCTTGATAGCCCACATATGAAATTCTAATTTCTTGAAATGAATTTTTTGCTTTAATATTAAATTCACCATCTAAATCAGTTAACGTTCCAAAATTTGTATTGGTCACAACAGAAGCAAAAGGAAGAGGTTGTCCTGTTTTACTGTCAATAACAATTCCTTGAATTTTAGTTTGTGAAATCGCAAAAAAGGGAATTAGTAATACTACTAAAAGTATATTTTTCATAGATGAAAATTTCTTCAGGAAGAAACAAATATAGAGTAATTCAAAAAATATAAAAATCACCTGTTTTTATTTGTGAAAAGTTTAACGCTAAAGAATAACTACTTTTCCTGTACATTTCTTGCTTCCACTTAAATATTCAACTTCTTAAATACTAATTTATGCGTGTATTCCATTATGACCATTTGATTCATGATACCAAGAGAGCGCTAAAAGAAAAATAGAAACAATACAAGATCCAATAAGAACTACAAAACCTCCCGGCCATCCCCAATAATCAACTACAGCCCCCATTGCAATATTTGCAAATAGGGCACCACCTAAATACCCAAATAAACCTGTTAATCCGGCAGCAGTACCAGCAGCTTTTTTAGGCACTAAATCTAACGCATGCACACCAATCAGCATCACAGGCCCATAAATTAAAAAGCCAATAAATATTAAAGCAATTGAGTTTGCAAGTATAGATTCACTAGTCCAATACATAAATAATGAAACCATTACTAAAAGCATATATATAATACTTACAGGAGCTCTTTTCCCTTTAAAAACTTTATCACTTAAATAACCGCAAAGTAAAGTGCCAGGAATACCGGCCCATTCATAAGCAAAGTAGGCCCAACCTGATTCTTGAATTGAAAAGCCTTTGCTTTCTTCTAAATACAAAGGAGCCCAATCTAAAACACCATAACGAACCAAATAAACAAAAGCATTAGCAAATGCAATTGACCATAATAATTTGTTTTTAAAGATATATTTGAAGAAAATTTCTCTAGCGGACATTTCTTGTTCAAATTTTTCTGAATAAATATCTGGATAGTCATTTTTATATTTTTCAATATTTGGAAGCCCACAAGATTGGGGAGTATCTCGTAATAATAGCCAAGTAATTAATGCTACAGCTAAAGCAATAAAACCGGGAAAATATAATTTGGCATGCCAGTCAGCAAAAATAGCAACGCCTAAAATTGCAAGAGGACCAATAATACCACCACCTACATTATGAGCCACATTCCAAATAGACATTTTCGTTCCGCGTTCTCTTATTGAGAACCAATGCACCATAACTCTTCCAGATGGAGGCCAACCCATTCCTTGAAACCAACCATTTATTAATAACAAAACAAACATAATTGCTACCGATGAAGTCGCAATAGGGATTATTCCCATGGCAATCATTGTAAAAGCTGATAATACCAAGCCCGCAGTCATAAAATTCCGTGCATTACTTCTGTCCGAAACATTACCCATAATAAATTTACTCAAACCGTACGCAATTGAAACACCAGATAAAGCTAACCCTAATTCAGTTTTTGAAAATCCTAATGCCACTAAATCTGGCATTGCTAAGGAAAAAACTTTTCGAACCAAATAATAACCAGCATAGCCAATAAAAATTCCTAAAAAAACCTGAAGTCGTAATTTTTTATAGCTACTATCAATTTTTGCAGATGCTATTTGTTCTTTATGAGGTGCAGGTTTAAAAATATGTAACATAATTTGGTTTGTTTGCGGTTAATTTAAGATATAATTCGTTGCAATAGCGTTAAATTTTTCAATCTGTATTTTTTCCCACTCTTTATTGAATCCTAATTCTTTAGCCAATAAATTAGCTACTTTAGGTGCAATTCTAACACTTTCTTTAGCATCTAAAAAAAGAGCTCTTGTTCTTCTAGCAAGAATATCTTCAACAGTTCTTGCCATTTCAAAACGTGCTCCCCAAATAACTTGTGCCGTTATAATTTTTAAACTTTCACTTAAATAATTTTCTAGATTTTCTGATTTTGCCAAAACTAACAATTGTTCTGCGTCACTTCCGTAAACAGATAAAGGATCTTCATAATTTACGTCTTCCATACATCCGTGTATTTTCAAGTTTTTCGTATTGGATGTTGTTTGTTTAAAATCAGTTTTTTTAATTAATAGATTGATAACATCTTCACCCATTTGTCGGTAAGTAGTCCATTTTCCACCGGTAATAGTTAACATACCTGAATCTGATATTACAATTTTATGTTTTCTAGAAATTTCTTTCGTTTTTAAACTTCCCTCTTTTGGTGCTGCTAGTGGTCGTAAACCAGCAAAAACACTTTTTACATCAGACCGATTAGGTTTTTTTGCCAAAAATCGTCCGGCTGTTTCTAAAATGAAATCAATTTCTTCTTCTAAGGCTATTGGTTCCAGTTCAGCATTCTCTTTTAATACATCAGTAGTTCCTACAATAACTTTTTGATGCCATGGAACAGCAAACAATACTCGTCCATCTTTAGTTTTTGGAATCATTATGGCATAATTATTCGGTATGAATTCTTTATCCAAAACTAAATGAACTCCTTGACTAACACAGACCATTTTTGGAGCATTTGGTGTATCCATTTTTATAATATCATCAATAAATACACCAGTTGCGTTTATTACGTTGTTTGATTTTATATGGAACTCTTTTCCAGTTTCTTGATCAAAAGCAATTACTCCAGTTACCTTATTATTTTCTTTTATGAGGCTACTAACTTTCATATAATTGATAACAATTCCTCCTTTTTCAATAATTGTTTGGCATAAGTTTATTCCAAAACGAGAATCATCAAATTGACCATCGTGATACATTACACCTCCTTTTAAGCCTTTTCTTTTAAGTGTTGGAATACATTCTAGGGTCTTTTTTCTTGAAGTTGGAATAGACCAACCAAGGCTTAATCGACCAGATAATAAATCGTATATAGTTAATCCAAGTGTGTAATAAGGTTGCACCCACCATTTGTAGGCTGGAATAATAAATGATTGATTTTTAACTAAATGAGGAGCATTTTTTTTCATAAAACCTCGTTCTCTTAATGCCTCTTTTACCAGTGAAATATTTCCTTGTGCTAAATATCTTACACCTCCGTGAACTAGTTTTGTACTTCTACTTGACGTTCCTTTTGTAAAATCATTTTGTTCAAGTAAAATAACTGAATATCCTCTTGATGAAGCTTCTAATGCAATTCCAAGTCCAGTCGCACCACCACCAATCACAATAAAATCTAATTTATTGTTATAATTCCTAATAGAATTTAATATTTTGGTACGATGCATAGCAATCTTTCCAGTTAATTAAATAATGATTTACTTGTAAAGATAGAAAGACTTTTTTTAATCCAATTATATAGGTGAGCATCTATAATTTTTTATAAAGGCTCAAAATAAAATTCCCTCCTTTTTTTGAATAAGGAGGGAATTTATAAAAGTTTAAAAGTAGAAGTTAAAAAATTAAACTTTCATTATTTCAACATCTTTAATTTTATAATGTTCATCAACTTCCGCGATAAATTTATCAGTTAAGTTTTGAATATCAATTTCAGCATTAGCTTTCATATCTTCAGAAGAATCATCTTTTTTTATTTCATTCATAGCCTCCCTGCGATCGTTTCTAATACTTACTTTAGCAGTTTCAGCTTCAGCTTTTGCTTGTTTAGAAAGTTCCATACGTCTTTCCTCAGTTAATACAGGAACATTAATAATAACTATTTCACCGTTGTTCATAGGGTTAAAGCCTAGGTTGGCATTCATAATTGCTTTTTCGATTTCGTGTAGCATATTTTTCTCCCAAGGTTGAACAGTTATGGTATGGGCATCCATAGTTCCCACATTTGCTACTTGTGTTAAAGGTACTTGTGAGCCGTAATATTCAACAGTTACACTTCCTAACATTGCCGGACTTGCTTTACCTGCTCTAATATTTCTAAATTCTTTTTCTAAATGCGTAATTGCATTTTGCATTAGTTCTTTTGTACTATCTATTATAAAGGCTAATTCTTCATTCATAATTGAAAAATTTTAATTATATATTTATTTATCAACTTTTGTTCCAATATTTTCTCCTGATATAACTTTTTCAAGATTTCCTTTTGTATTCATATCAAAAACAACAATAGGTAAATTATTTTCTTGACTTAAAGCAAATGCGGTCATATCCATAACTTTTAAGCCCTTACTCATTACATCTTTATAAGTGATAGAATCAAATTTAATGGCATCTTCAAATTTTTCAGGATCAGAAGTGTAAATACCATCAACACGTGTTCCTTTTAAAATAACATCTGCATTAATTTCTATGGCTCTTAAAACGGCTGCTGTATCAGTTGTAAAATAAGGGTTTCCGGTTCCGCCGCCAAAAATCACTACACGTCCTTTTTCTAAATGACGAACAGCTCTTCTTTTTATAAAAGGTTCAGCAACTTGTTCCATTTTAATTGCAGTAAGCAATCTTGTTTTTATTCCAGCATCTTCAATGGCACTTTGCAATGCTAATCCGTTAATTACGGTTGCTAACATTCCCATATAGTCTGCTTGAACTCTATCGATACCATTACTTGCGCCAGCCACACCTCTAAAAATATTTCCACCGCCAATAACAATAGCAACTTCAATACCTTTATCAACAATTTTTTTAATTTCTAAAGCATATTCAGCTAAACGTGCTGGATCTATACCATATTGACGACCTCCCATAAGAGCTTCACCACTTAACTTTAAAAGAATTCTTTTATATTCCATAATTTGGTTGAAAGTTACGCAAATATAATAAATACTTTAGAAGTATTTAAAAGGATAAACATAGATAATGTTTAATGTTTCATCTATTTTATTTTTAGTTTAAATTTTAGAGATTATTTAATTAAAATAAATATAATTGTAACGTTACTAGTTAAATTCTATTTTAATGGAATTCTCAAATAAATATTGTTTATTTTTAACACAGTTATCAGGTATCATTTGTATGTAAAGAATTCATATGTTTAAATAGGATACTGATTTATCTATATTTAGAAACGGTATAATAAATTTCAAACTAATGTCAGATCGAAGAGAGTTTATAAAAAAAGCTACCCTGGGAACTATAGGTGTGAGTACTTTTTTAAGTTGTAATCAAGTTGAAAATAAGAATGAAAAACAGGCAGTATTCCCGGAGAGTAATCAAAAAAAACCTTTGATTATTTCTACTTGGAATCACGGATTACCTGCAAATAATAAAGCCTGGGAATATTTAAAAAAAGGGAAATCTGCACTTGATGCAATTGAAGCTGGTGTGAAAATTCCTGAAGCAGATCCAGCAATTAGAAGTGTTGGACATGGTGGTTTTCCAGATAGAGAAGGTAAAGTTACCTTAGATGCTTGTATTATGGACTCTGATAGTAATTGTGGTTCTGTCTCCTTTTTGCAAGGTATTAAACACCCTATTTCTGTAGCTAAAAAAGTATTACAAAATACACCACATGTAATGCTCTCTGGGCAAGGAGCACTTCAA
The DNA here is from genome assembly GCF_013041805.1 of Lutibacter sp. GTDB lineage: Bacteria > Bacteroidota > Bacteroidia > Flavobacteriales > Flavobacteriaceae > Lutibacter. The sequence goes on along the minus strand of NZ_JABDRI010000028.1, from coordinate 16,286 downwards.
TTCGCATTATCAGAAGGCTTTGTTGAAGAAAATTTACTAACTGCTGAATCAGAAAAAGATTGGAAGGAATGGCTAGAAAAATCAAAATATGAACCAGTAATTAATATTGAAAATCACGATACAATAAGTATGTTAATACTTGATGAAGAAGGTAATTTATTCGGTGGATGTACCACAAGCGGTGCAGCTTGGAAAATGCATGGGCGTGTTGGTGACTCACCTATTATTGGTGCGGGATTATTTTTAGATAATGATATAGGTGCAGCAGCTGCAACTGGCTTAGGTGAAGCTGTAATTAGAACAGCAGGGAGTGCCATGGTAGTCGAATTAATGCGTCAAGGAAAGTCTCCATTGGAAGCTTGTAAAGAAATAGTTGAAAGAATTTATGCCAAGCATAAAAACCATAAGGATATGGAATATCTTCAAGTTGGATTTATTGCCGTTAATAAAAAAGGTGAACACGCAGGTTATAGTTTAAGGTCTGGATTTAATTATGCAATTTGCGATGAAGAAATTGGAAATAGAATGGAAGATGCAGCGTATAAAATGAGTTGGGAATCTTAGTAGAAAGCAGATATGAAATAAAATACAAAAATGAGAATAAACAATATTGAAAAAATAGTTACAGTTATAGTTACGTTGTTTATAGCACTATCTTGTATAAATAGAGTAGAAAAAAATTTTACTGAAAAAGACATACATATTATTCCTAAACCTGCAGAGTTAATGCTAGAAAAGGGATCATTTGAGTTTACGAGAGAAACTCATTTTGTGGTAAGTAATGATTCTCAAAAAGAATTGGCAAACATATTGGTCAACAAGTTTAAAAACGCAGTGGGATGGGATCTTAAATTTTTAGAAAAAACAACTTCAAATAATTTTATAGCTTTTCATACCAATGATAATTTAATTGAAGACGCTTATGAATTAGAAGTAACTAAAAATAGTGTCACTATAACGGCAGGCTCAAATTCAGGATTTATATATGGATTAGAGACAATTTCTCAATTACTTCCACCTTCAATTGAAAGTAAAGAATTGGTTTCTGAGGTAGATTGGGTAATTCCAACCGTTCAAATAAAAGATGCACCTCGTTTTAAATATAGAGGATTAATGTTAGATATATCTCGTCATTTTTTTAATAAAGAATATATTAAGAAAACCATTGACGGACTAGCTATGCATAAAATGAATGTACTGCATTTGCATTTAGTAGATGATCAGGGTTGGAGAATAGAAATTAAAAAGTATCCAAAATTAACTGAAGTAGGAGCATGGCGAGTAGATCAGGAAGATAAGCATTGGATTGATAGACGAACAGTCAGTCCAGAAGAAAAAGGTACGTATGGCGGTTTTTTAACCCAAGACGAATTGAAAGAAATAGTAAAATATGCACAGTCGAAAAATGTAGAAATAATTCCAGAGATTGAAATGCCTGCCCACGTAACTTGCGCCATTGCTGCTTATCCATTTTTATCTTGTTTTGAAAAACCAGTTGGAGTTCCATCAGGAAGTGTTTGGCCAATTACTGATATTTATTGTGCTGGAAAAGAAACAACTTTTGAGTTTTTAGAAAATGTTTTAGCGGAAGTAATTGATATTTTTCCATCGAAATATATTCATATTGGAGGTGATGAGGCAACAAAAACGAATTGGAAAACCTGCCCTCATTGTCAAAAAAGAATGAAAAATGAAGGTTTAACAGAAGTAGAGGAATTACAAAGTTATTTTGTAAAAAGAATAGAAAAGTTTATCAACTTAAATGGAAAAAAACTAATTGGCTGGGATGAAATTTTAGAAGGTGGTTTAGCGCCCGAAGCAACAGTTATGAGTTGGCGAGGAGTAAAAGGGGGATTAGAAGCTGCAGCTCAAGGTCATGATGTAATTATGACACCAGGCACACATTGCTATTTTGATCATTATCAAGGACCTCAAGAGGAAGAACCTTTAGCAATTGGAGGCTTTACACCATTAAGTAAAGTATATCAATTTGACCCTGTTGTAGAATCAATGACTTCAGAAGAAGCTGCGCACGTGTTAGGTGGTCAAGCAAATTTATGGTCAGAATATATCCCAACAGAATCCCATTCTGAATATATGATTTTTCCTCGTTTAGCAGCACTTTCAGAAACTTTATGGAGTCCAAAATCACTAAGAAATTGGGATGATTTTACAAATAGAATTCATACTATGTTTGAACGTTATACCTACCAAGGAAGAAATTATGCAAAAAGTTCTTTTTTAGTAACTGCGAATACCACGGTAGATTTGAATAATAAAAAATTGAGTTTAACACTACAAAATGAATTCCCTTTAAGTGATGTCCGTTATATTCTAAATAATGGTAATTTAAATAAGAATGCGATTAGATATACCGTTCCTCTTGAAATAAATGAATCAACTATTGTAAAAGCTTCATTATTTGAAAATGATAAGCCAGTTGGAAATGTTTTTGAGGATACGATAATTTTCCATAAAGCATTAGCGCATCCTGTAAAATATATTAATTCTTATCATGAAAAATATATTGGTGCAGGTGCCTATGGATTGGTGAATGCATTGCGCGGGACTAAAAACTTTAGAGATGGTCAATGGCAAGGTTGGTTAAATAATGATATGGAAGTTGTTATTGATTTAGAAAAAAAAGAGTTGATACATCAAGTAACGGTTGGCGCTTTGGATCATCAGAGGCCAGATATTTATTTACCAACAAGTATTGAGGTGTTAGTTTCAAATGATGGCGTTAATTTTACTCAAGTAAAAAAAATTAACATCCCTTTTGCTAAAAGCGATCAATTGAAATTGCAAAATTTTAACATTAAATTTGATGAACTTGAAACACAGTTTGTAAAAGTAATAGCGACTTGTTTAAAAGAAACCCCAAAAGGTGGTGGAGCTTGGTTATTTATTGATGAAATTTTAGTTGAATAAGTCTAGTCGAAAGTAATAAATGCCGCTAATTTGTTAGTTTGATTGTCAAATTTTATTTAAAACAAACAGGTAAAATTTCACCTTTTACGAGACAGTATTTCTCAACCATTTTAGCACTAATATTTTTGGAATAGTCGATTTCATTAACTGTAAAACCAACGTTTCTTAAACGATTAAAATAATCTCTACCATAAATTCTAACGTGGTCATATTGACCAAAATGTTCAGCTCGCCGTTTGGGTGAAGTTATTGTAAAATCTTCATATGTTTTTTCTCTATCCAATTCTTGAGGAATTTGGAAAATTCCCATTCCGCCAGGTTTTAAAACTCTATATAATTCACTCATTGCTTTTTTGTCATCTTCAATATGTTCTAAAACGTGATTACAAAAAATAATATCATACCTATTGTTTTCAAATGGAAGATTACAAATATCGGCTTTAACATCTGCAATAGGAGAGTACAAATCAGCAGTGGTGTAGTCTAAATTTTCTTGCTTTCTGAATAACTTTAAAAAACATTGTTCAGGTGCAATATGAAGCACTTTTTTGGGTGTTTCAAAAAAATCAGTTTCATTTTTTAAATACAACCAAAGTAATCTGTGGCGTTCCAATGAAAGTGTACTTGGAGACAATGCATTAGAACGTTGTGAACCATAACCGTATGGTAAAAAACTTCTAAAACTTTTACCATCTATTGGATCTGTATAGGTATTTCCTTTTAAAATGATAGCTATTAATGGGCGCACCCAATAACTCACTTTAATAAGCAGGGGTCTAGGAATAGTGTTTAGTATAAATTTAAATATTTTTTTCAAAAACTCGAATTTAATAATCAAATTTTAAATCTTCTCTTGCCGGACAAAATGTATCAGTTAATTTACAAGCTGTTAAAGCTTTGCCACTGTGTTTTACGTTAGATGGTATTTGAACAATCATGCCAGGCTTTAAAATCATAGTTTTATTATCTATTGTCATTTCAAGTTCACCTTCAATTAGTTGTGTGGTTTGTTCGTGTATGTGAGCGTGTTCTGGTAGAAGGGCTCCTTTTTCGATTTCCCAAAACGCAATTGTTGAACTATTCGTATGAAAAAACCTACCGTGAAATCCTTTCATCACTTCTTTTTGCTCAATTTTTGAAATTTCTTTTAGCATGGTTATTTTAAAATTATTGTCTAAACTCATCTTCTTCATTGCTTTCAATTCCTAAAGCATCATAGATATATTTAAATGTTGAAAGTAATTCTGGTTTCCCATTAACTATTGCAACATCATGCTCAAAATGAGCACTTGGCTTTCCATCTTTTGTTAAAATAGTCCAACCATCATTTAATTGATTAATTTGGTGAGTTCCTAAATTTACCATGGGCTCAATAGCAACAACCATTCCTTCAATAAATTTTTTACCTCTTCCACGTCTTCCATAATTAGGCATTTCAGGATCTTCGTGCATAACGCTTCCTAATCCATGTCCAACTAATTCCCTAACAATACCATACCCATGTTTTTCGCAATAATTTTGAATAGCATATCCAACATCACCAACTCTATTTCCAGTTTTGAATTCTCTGATTCCAGCGTATAAACTTTCTTTTGTTATTTGAAGTAATTTTTTGGTTTCCTCAGCTACATTTCCAACTTCAAATGTGTATGCGTGATCACCATAAAAACCATTTTTTAAAGCACCACAATCTATAGAAATAATATCCCCATCTTCTAATGGTTTCTCATTAGGAATACCATGAACTACTTGAGCATTAGGACTCATACACAAAGTGTTTGGAAAATCATATAAGCCTAAAAATCCTGGAATTGCACCTTGTTCTCTTATAAAATCTTCAGCTAATTTATCTAAATATAAAGTACTAACTCCTGGTTTCACTTCTTTTGCAAGCATCCCTAAAGTTTTTGATACAATTAATGCGCTTTCTCTCATTAATTCTATTTCCTCACGAGTTTTAATTTTAATCATCCAAGCTTAATTTTTGTTTTGCAAAGGTACTTTAAATTAAATAATTTCAAAGCTCCTATTCTTACTTCATATATAGTTTATTGTCATTTTTAAAAGATGACTTTTAGCAGTGTTTTTAGTTGGAATGATTCGTAATTTTGTAAAATAATTATAATTATTAGTATGTATAAAGCAGTAACGGCAGAAGATGCTGTAAAAGTAATAAAATCAGGTGATAGAGTATATGTTCATATGGGAGCGGCCGTTCCACAAGAGTTATTGAATGCAATGACCCTAAGACATGAAGAGTTAAGAAATGTAGAGGTTTGTCATTTACATATAGAGGGTGAAGCGCCTTATTCTGATCCAATTTATAAGGATAGTTTTCATGTAAATTCACTATTTATTGGTCACAATGTGCGCCATACCCTAAAAGCTGGAAATGGCTCATATACACCAGTTTTTTTAAGTGAAGTTCCATTATTATTTAAAAGAAACATTTTACCCGTTGATGTAGCTTTGCTGCAGGTTTCTAGACCAGACAGACATGGCTATTGTTCTTTAGGTGTCTCTGTTGGAGCTATGCTATCGGCTATCGAAAATGCTAAACATGTGATAGCACTAATCAATGAACAAATGCCAAGAGTGCACGGTGAAGGAATAATTCACATCTCTGAATTAGATACTTTTGTTGAGGTAAACAGGCCTTTACCTGAGTTTCTATATCATGAACCAAACGAAGTGGAATGTAAAATAGGAGATCATATAGCGGAGCTTATTGATGATAAAAGTACGCTTCAAATGGGAATTGGCTCAATACCAAATGCCGTTTTATCTAGACTTTCAAACCATAAAAACCTTGGTTTACATACAGAAATGTTTTCTGATGGTGTTATTGATTTAATTCTGAAAGATGTTATTAATAGTAATTTTAAAGGTGTAAATTCAGGACGAGCGTTGGCTACTTTTTTAATGGGGTCTAAACGTTTGTACGATTATGTAGATGACAACCCATTTATAGAAATGCGCTCTTGTGATTATGTAAATGACGTGGCTGTGATTCGAAAAAACCCAAAAATGGTGTCTATAAATTCAGCAATTCAAGTAGATTTAACAGGGCAAGTTTGCGCTGATTCTATTGGGACTAGATTGTTCTCAGGTGTTGGTGGTCAAATGGATTTTATAAGAGGAGCTTCTTTAAGTGAAGGAGGAAAGGCAATTATTGCTATGCCATCATTAACAGCCAAAGGTATTAGTAGAATAACTTCATTTTTATATCCTGGTGCAGGAGTGGTTACCACTAGAGCTCATGTTCACTATGTTGTGACGGAATATGGTGTTGCCCATTTATATGGAAAAACAATAGAACAACGCATGGAAGCATTGATTGAAATAGCACATCCAGATCATAGAGAGCGTATTGAAAAGGAATATTTTGATGCTCCGAAATAAAGGAACAATACAATAATAAAAACCGATATTTAAAATTTTAAATATCGGTTTTTTATAATCATATATTATTTGAAGTTAATCTTCATACGAATGTTTGTATGGCTCACCACTCACAATTTTTAAAATATCAGCTTCAACGCTTTCTCTTGGATATTCAACAAAACGACCAACCTCTTTTCCATTTTTATAGAAAATAAAAGTAGGTACTCTTTGAATATCAAAGCCTTCTTGCAAATTATCTGGAGTTACTTTACTTCTGTTAACAGTAACTAATTCTAAATTTTCATAATCAAAATCAGCTTTATCTAATATTTTGTAAAAAACAGGAGTTTGTTCTTTACTATCACCACACCAAGTTCCCATAAAAGCCTTAATAGTTACTTTTTTTAATAGTGGTTTTAGTTTTTGAATGGTTACTTCATCTGCAGTATATTCCTCGTAATTTGGAGTAAACCAATTAGAATAAGGTTCCTGAAGAAAATTGTCTTTATTGGCAATACCAACTAGATTTCCAGATTGATCTTTTGTAGCTGTTGCTTCTTTTTTTTGGGCTGTACAGCTAATAGTTGTTATTAAAATAATACTTAAAAATAGTTGTTTCATACGATTAAAATTAAATTTGAATAAAACTACAAAATTAAATTAAAGAATGCTGTGTCATAGCAGCAGGTTTTTCAATACCCATTAATTTTAAAATTGTAGGTGCAACATCTCCTAAAATTCCATCTTTAATAGCAGTTAGTTCCTTATCAACTAAAATAAGTGGAACAGGATTGGTAGTGTGGGCTGTATGAGGAGTACCGTCTGGGTTGATCATAGTTTCACAATTACCGTGATCTGCAATTATAATAGTTGTATAGTCATTTTTCACAGCTGAATTTACAACATCTTTTACACAAGTATCTACAGCCTCACAAGCTTTAATTGCTGCCTCCATGACTCCAGTGTGCCCAACCATATCTCCATTTGCAAAATTTAAGCATACAAAGTCAACCTCTTTCTTATCTAATTCAGGAATAATTGCATCTCTAATTTCAAATGCACTCATTTCAGGTTTTAAATCATAGGTTGCAACTTTTGGTGATGGACATAACAATCTTTTCTCTCCTTCAAATTCTTGTTCTCTTCCACCCGAAAAGAAAAATGTTACGTGTGGATATTTTTCAGTTTCTGCAATTCTAATTTGTTTTTTACCGGCTTTTTCTAAAACTTCACCAAGTGTTTCCTCTAAATTATCTGAATTATAAATTACATTGATATTTTTAAAAGTTTCATCGTAATTCGTCATCGTTGTATAATGAAGAGGCAACGCTTTCATATCAAATTCAGGAAAATCTTTTTGTGAAAGAACTTCAGTCAATTCACGACCTCTATCGGTTCTATAATTAAAGAAAATAATTACATCATCAGCTTTAATTTGCGCTTTCGGCATACCACTTTCATTTGTCATAATGATGGGTTTAATAAACTCATCAGTTACATTATTCGCATAGCTTTCTTCAATACTTTCAGTAGCACTCATAGATTTAGCACCTGTTGAATGAACCAAAGCATCATATGCAATTTTAACTCGTTCCCAACGCTTATCTCTATCCATTGCATAATAACGACCGGTAATTGTTGCTAACTCACCAGTAGTTTTAGCCATATGTTCTTGAACTGCATTGATAAAGTATTTTCCCGATTTTGGATCGCAATCTCTACCATCAGTAAATGCATGTAAATACACATTTTCTGAATTATTTTCGGCTGCAACATCTAAAAGTCCTTTTAAATGATCAATGTGTGAATGAATACCACCATCAGAAACTAAGCCTAATAAATGGATATTCTTTTTATTTTCTTTGGCATATGAAAGGGCATCGAGTAACACTTTTTCTTTTCCTAAAGTTTTATTTTCAACAGCCATATTAATACGAACTAAGTTTTGGTAAACAATTCTACCAGCTCCTAAATTCATATGGCCAACTTCGCTGTTCCCCATTTGACCCACCGGCAAACCAACATGTTCACCATCAGTTCGTAAGCTTGCATTAGCATATTTATGATATAAGCTATCTATATAAGATGTGTTTGCATTGAAAACTGCAGAAACTTTAGGATCTTGAGTAATACCCCAACCATCTAATATCATTAAAATTACTTTCTTGTTCATTCTAAATTCTATTTATTTTTAGGTTGCAAATATACGAAGTATTCAGTGTAAGAGCTTTATAAAGAGGTCTTAAATTCGTGTGAAAATTACTAAAACGATTGAGGTATGATTATTTTTAACGCTAGGTTATAGTAAACCTCTAAGAAATTTCAGATTAAAAATTGATTAGAGGTTTTTTTTAGGATATCAATTGTATTAGAAACTATTAGTATTATTTAGTCCAAGAAGTGAACATCCAGTTTCTCTTTTCTAGTTTTTGCATAAAATCAGTTAATATTTGTTCAGTTACATTATCACCATTTTCTAACGCCGCATTAACAACATTTAACATTTTGTCGTGCAAAATATCATAATCTTTAAGCAACTGAGTGACCATATCAATTGGTGTCATTTTATCTGCTTTAGCTTCTTTAATTTCAGAAACAGATAAAATATCTTTCATTGTCATTGAAGGTTTAATTCCGAAAACTCGAATCCTTTCGGCTAGAATATCTATATTTTCTTGAACTGCATTGTATTCGTCTTCAAACTCTTTATGCAGTTCAAAAAATTCGGGACCATCAACATTCCAATGAAAATTTCTTAATTTGTGATAATGTACAATGTAATTGGCTATTAATTCATTTAAATGAACTACAATTTCTGCTGTTTCTAAATAGGTGAATCCTAATTTTCTATATGATTTTTTTTGTAATGTATTTGTATTTTTTGTAAGTGTTTCCATAATCTATTGTGTTTAATAATGAATGCTATTTATATCACCTGGATAAGATGGTATAAAAGCGAAAATATTTTTTGAATTAATTTAAAAAGTTGGAGTAAAATATATTTAGACTTTATTAAAGTCTAAATAACATAAATTTTGAAGTGATTTTCTTTGAGTTTCATATATACTATAAGATATAGATATAAATGAAAAAGTCAAATTTTTAACATGTTTTAACATGTGAAGAGAGTTACAGGTAATTAACTTTATAAGATAAAAATATTATTTTTTATACTTATCTATGGCTTCCTTAATTTTTTCAATTCTATTTTCGGGATCCGGATGCGTACTCATTCTTTCAGGAGTTCTATTTGGTCCAGCTGCAGCTTTTAAAATTTCCATAACCCCAATTAATTCTTCTGGATTGTAACCTGCATCTATCATAAATTTAACTCCTAATTCATCACTTTCCAATTCGTCATCTCTACCGTAACTCATATTTAACATATTTGCAATAGCAGCTGCTCCGTCTGCGGTAGTTGGATCAAATCCAACAGCAACACCACTCAAAAGACCTTGTGTTAAACCTTGTTTTGCCATTCGTTCTGCAGAATGTCTTCCAACAACATGTCCAATTTCGTGACCCAACACACCTGCTAATTGATCTTCATTTTCTAATTTTGAAAATAATGCATAGGTTATAAAAATTTGGCCACCAGGAAGAGCAAAAGCATTAATAGTTTGGGCATCTTTTAATAAATGAAAATCGTAATTATAGTTCGTTTTTTTAGCAATAGTATTATTTACAAGTTTTCTACCAACCTGATCTACGAATTTCTGGTAATTCTGGTCAGGGTATAAACCACCGTGCTGCTGTGCCATTTGAGGAGCACTTTGCAATCCTATAGCAACCTCTTCTTGAGGTGTTAACGAAATATGTTGAGTTTTACCAGTAAATTCATTGACTTCACTTTTGGAATAATACTGAAATAGTGTAAATAAAATGATCGCTGCTCCAACGAGTAATTTAACTTTTGAATTTCCTCTTCTCATTTTTAAAAAATATATTGTTGTAAATATACAAAGTTATATTTTTGTAGTAATTTCACTCAGTTTTAAACATATAAACTAACATACTACTATCTTATCAATGAAAAAAGTAATAAAATTTAATAGTGTTACAAAACGTTTGCCTAAGCACTTGCATCAATTTATAGTGAAGCAACCTTATGAAGAATATACGGCACAAAATCAAGCAGTATGGCGCTATGTAATGCGAATGAATATTGATTATTTAGGCAAATTTGCTCATAAATCATATATAAAAGGTTTAGACAAATCGGGTATTTCTGAAGATTTTATTCCAAAAATGGAAGGAATGAACCGTATTTTAAAGGATATTGGATGGGCAGCAGTATCAGTTGATGGATTTATTCCACCGAACGCATTTATGGAATTTCAGGCTTATAATGTTTTAGTTATTGCTTCAGACATTAGAACCATAGAGCATATTGAATACACTCCTGCGCCCGATATTATTCATGAGGCTGCAGGTCATGCTCCCATAATTGCAAATCCAGAATATGCCGAGTACTTGAGAAGGTTTGGCGAAATTGGCAGTAAGGCTATTTCTTCAGCAAAGGATTTTGAAATGTATGAAGCAATTCGGTTGCTTTCTATTTTAAAAGAAGATCCTAATTCTACAGATGATGAAATTAATAGTGCACATTTGAAAGTAGAAGAATTACAAAATAATATGGGTGAACTCTCAGAGATGGCACAGATACGAAATTTACATTGGTGGACCGTTGAGTATGGACTTATTGGAAGCTTAGAAGATCCTAAAATTTATGGTGCGGGGTTACTTTCTTCTATTGGTGAAAGTAAATTTTGTTTAACGAATTCAGTAAAAAAAGTTCCATATACTATTGATGCTGCAACTCAAAATTTTGACATTACAAAACCTCAGCCACAGCTGTTTGTAACTCCTAATTTTGCACATTTAAGTTTCGTTTTGGAAGAGTTTGCGAATAAAATGGCGATTAGAAAAGGAGGTTTAAAAGGTGTTAAAAAGTTAATTGATTCAAAAAATTTAGGTACTATAGAATTAAGTACAGGATTGCAAATTTCAGGAATTTTTTCAAATGTTATTTCCTATGAAAATAATAAACCGGTTTATATTCAAACTACAGGAGAAACTGCCTTAGCGATACGAGATAAAGAATTAATTGGCCATGGAGTTAATCATCATAAAGAAGGTTTTGGAAGTCCAATTGGAAAACTGAAAGGTATCAATTTGTCTATAGAAGACATGTCTCCTAAGGATTTAGAAGTATACGGAATCTATGAAGGTAAAAAAACAATATTACTTTTTGAAGGTGATATCAAAGTTGAAGGTGAAGTAATTACTGGAATTAGGGATTTACAAGGTAAAATTGTGTTGATTTCTTTTAAGAATTGTACCGTGACTCATAACAACACTATATTGTTTCAACCAGAGTGGGGAATTTATGATATGGCAGTTGGTAAAGAAATAATTTCAGCCTTCGCAGGGCCAGCTTCTGTTATATCTTTTAAAACTAAAGTAGAAGTATCAAAAAATAAAACTCATAAAATTACCTATTCAAAAGAAGAAATTAGGCTTCATGAGTTGTATGAACAAGTTGCTGTTTTAAGGAAAAGCAAAACGATAGAAAAAGAAAAACTATACTTAATTTTAGCAGAATTGAAAGACAACTACCCGAATGATTGGTTATTACCTCTTGAAATGTATGAGCAAGTTATTAATTCCAATTCTGAAATTGAAAATCAGCTATTAGAATATTTAACTAATTTAAAGCAACAAATAAAGTATTGTCAATTAATTGAAAATGGTTTAACTTTATTAGCTAATTGAAATAGTAATTGGTGTTACTTTTTGTTTTGAATTAAAAAGTTATATTTGCGCCAAAATTAAAAATTAAAAAAATGAGTTTTTTTGGATTATTTGGAGGAGGAAGTGATAGTGGATCAATTGAAGAATTTTTAAAAGAAGGAGCAGTTGTTATCGATGTTAGAACACCTTTAGAATTTAGTGATGGGCACGTAAAAGGTTCTAAAAATATTGTTTTAAATAATATACCATCAGCAGTTGACGAAATCAAAGGTTTAAACAAAAAGGTTATTGCAGTGTGTAGAAGTGGAGCGAGAAGCGGTCAGGCAACTTCTTTTTTGAAGAAAAATGGAATTGACGTTATTAATGGAGGGCCTTGGCAAAATGTCGCAAAGTTTGTAAACTAATAATTTGATATTAGGTTTTAATTTTTAGTCTTTTTTCTAATTTTTTTATTGTTTTTACAATTAAAAAGGCAACTAATCCTACTAGAGCAATAATTAATATTGCTGCGTAAAATAGTATGGAAATATATTTATTTCTTCAAAATTAGTATTTTCATTTTTTGATAATTAAAGTTTAAATCAATATATCAATTTTTATATATTACTCGAAACTTTAACCACCTGTTAAAAATTAATTGTATAGTTATTTTTTAACGAGGTTATTTTTTGTTCTAAATCAAGTAAAAATTTCTGATGTTGTTGAGATTTAGGGTTAAAAGGTTTATGTGCTAATCCTTTTTGAATAGCACTAACTTCTTTCATCACTGAAACTGATTTTTCATCAATCCAAACTTCTAAAAAGTGTTTCCAAATATATTGAATAGCTGTTTCATTTGGATGAATCATATCTGGAGTGTAAAACCGGTAATCGCGCAAATCATCCATCATAATTTCATATGAAGGGAAATAATATAATTGGTTTCTTTTATCAACTATTTGATGAATGGCAGCTAATAAATATGCTTTACTTTGCGCATTTTGAACAAAACCATCTTTTAAATGTCGTACAGGGCTAACGGTAAAAATTATATTTACAAATGGATTTATATCTTTTATAAGCGTACACATATTTTCTAAAGAAGCGGTAATCTCATTCACAGAAAGTAACTCTTTTAAAAACTTTTTTTGAGGAACTTTATGGCAATTTCCAACTACATTATCAGATTCTATAAATCTATATACCCAAGCTGTTCCTAATGTAATAATTAAGTGCGTTGAGGTTATTATTTGTTGATGAGTTGATTTAATTTTATTATTTAAATTCCCTAGTAATTCATTTTTGTCACTTGAACTTACATCGGAATGAGCATCAAAACAATGCCAACGCTCGTTTAACTGAAAAATATCTTTTTCAGTATATATTTTTTCATTTACTGCATTGGTTAGTAAATTTTCAATGGCAATTGGATTGAATAAAATCCCAAAAGGGTTACTAAAAGCATTGAACTTAAAGTAGCTTAATTTGTGGTAAATATTTTCTGAAAAGCAAGAGCCAATCAGCAGTAATTTAGAACTATAATCTATTTGATTACGTTCTTTTTGAAGTTGAATGTTGATTCTAAAATTCATTTACAAATGCACATTTTGAAAATCCGTCACCTTAATCTTACTAAGGGCCTCATTAAAAAAATACTGAAAACTATTCAATATATTTTTTACTTTCTGATAAGGCTTCTTCAATTCCTTCAGGGTTTCTTCCACCTGCAGTTGCAAAATAAGGCTGTCCACCTCCACCACCTTGAATTAACTTTCCAAGTTCTCGAACAACTTTACCTGCATTTAATTCTTTTTCTTCAACTAAATTTTTTGCTATGTAGCATGTTAAAAAAGCTTTTCCGTTAGATTCTGAGCCAACTAATAAAAACAGGTTGTCTATTTGATTTCCTAGATCAAAAGCTAAATCTTTAATGCTATTTTGATCTAAATCTAATTTTTTAGCTAAGTAATTAACACCATTTATATTTTCAACTTCTTGTACTAAATCTCCTTTTAAATTTTTAGCTTTATCTTTTAGTAATGCCTCAATTTGTTTTTTTAGTGAACTATTTTCTTCTTGTAGATCTAAAATTGCTTTTTGAGGGTTTTTAGGATTTTTTAATAGTTCTTTTATTTCTGAATACACCTTGTTGTTTTCAAAATAAAAATCTTTAGTTGCATCGTTTGTAATAGCTTCAATACGTCTAATTCCAGCCGCAATTGCACTTTCAGATGTTATTTTAAAATGCCAAATATCACTTGTGTTTGGCACATGAATTCCTCCACATAATTCTATAGAACTTCCAAATTGAATCGCACGAACAGTGTCTCCATATTTTTCACCAAATAATGCCATTGCACCTTTTTGTATGGCAGTTTCCATAGGGATGTTTCTAAATTCTTCCAATGGAATTTTATTATTAATACGTGCATTTACAAAATCTTCAACTTGTTGTAATTCATCATTTGTAAGTTTTGCAAAATGTGAAAAATCAAAGCGTAAATTTTTTGAATGAACTGAGGATCCTTTTTGCTCTACATGTGTTCCTAAAATTTCGCGTAATGCTTGGTGTAATAAGTGTGTTGCAGTGTGGTTGCATGCAGTTCTGTATCGTTGTTTTCCATCAACTACCACTTTAAAGATTTGGCTTGGGTCTTTTGGTAAACTTTTGGCAAAGTGAATAATTAAATTGTTTTCTCTTTTGGTATCAATAATATAAATTACATTTCCATTACTAACTTCAATATAACCTTTGTCACCTACTTGTCCTCCACCTTCAGCATAAAAGGGAGTCATATTAAATACTAGTTGATATAAATCCCCATCTTTTTTTGACGACACTTTTCTATATCGTGTAATTTTAACATTGGCCTCAAGCGTGTCGTACCCAATAAATTCTTCTTCATCGTCATCGTACAAAACAACCCAGTCGTCAGTTTCAACAACAGCTGCGGCTCTAGATCTATTCTTTTGTTTTTCTAATTCAGAATTGAAATCAGTTTCATTTAATGTCATTCCTTTCTCTGAAAGAATTAAAGCAGTTAAATCAACTGGAAATCCATAAGTGTCGTATAATTCAAATGCTTTTTTACCAGAAACTTCTTTTCCTTTTGTGTTTTTAATCACACCATCTAATAAAACTAAACCTTGATCCAAAGCACGTAAAAAAGAAATCTCCTCTTCTTTAATTACATTCGTAACTAATTGATTTTGAGATTTTAATTCAGGAAAATATTCTCCCATTTGCTTGGTTAATGTTGGAACTAATTTATATATAAAGGGCTCTTTTACATTTAAAAATGTGAACCCATAACGAATAGCTCTTCTTAAAATTCGTCTAATCACATAACCAGCACCAGTATTTGAAGGTAATTGTCCATCGGCAATTGCAAAAGCAACAGCTCTAACATGGTCAGAAATTACACGGATAGCAATATCAATTTCTTCAGTTTTACCATAATCGTTATTAGTTATTGCTTCTACTTCTCTAATTAGAGGAGTAAAAACATCTGTATCATAGTTTGACTGTACATTTTGTAAAACCATACATAAACGTTCAAAACCCATTCCTGTATCTACATGCTGTTGAGGTAATTTTTCTAGAGAACCATCAGCTTTACGGTTAAATTCCATAAATACTAAATTCCAAATTTCAACCACTTGAGGGTGATCCATATTCACCAAGCTTTTGCCAGATATTTTTGCCTTTTCTTCAGCTGATCTAATATCTACATGAATTTCAGAACAAGGTCCACAAGGTCCTTGAGCACCCATTTCCCAAAAGTTGTCTTTTTTATTACCGTTTATAATTCGATCTTCATCAATATATTTTTTCCAATAATCATAAGCTTCTTGGTCATATGCTAAGCCATCTTCATCAGCGCCTTCAAAAACGGTAACATATAGGCAATCTTTATCAATTTTTAATACGTCAACTAGAAATTCCCAAGCCCAAGCAATAGCTTCTTTTTTAAAGTAATCACCAAAGCTCCAGTTCCCTAACATTTCGAACATTGTATGGTGATAGGTATCTTTTCCTACCTCTTCTAAATCATTATGTTTTCCTGATACCCTCAAACATTTTTGCGTATCAGCCACTCGTTTATCAGTAGCATTTTTTTGACCTAAAAAGTATTCTTTAAATGGAACCATACCCGCATTTGTAAACATAAGTGTAGGGTCATTCTTTAACACCATTGGTGATGAAGGAACAATTGCGTGTTTTTTTGATTCAAAGA
>NZ_JABDRI010000099.1 GCF_013041805.1 Lutibacter sp. | reverse complement strand
ACTAAACTTCCAATATGCAAAGAATCAGCAGTTGGATCAAATCCAATATAACCTGTAGTTTTATTTTTTAATAAGTATTCTTCAGTTTCAGGCATCATATCGTGTAACATGCCTCTCCAACGTAGTTCTTCAACAAAATTCATCTTCAAAATTTTTAATTTCAGCAAAGATAAAATTTTAGTTGTTAGTAACTACGTTTGCATTATAGTTTTTTAAATGGTAGACAATGTAAAATACCCAAACATTTTTTATACTTTCGTTTTATGATTTTAGTAACTGGAGGAACAGGTTTAGTGGGTGCACATTTATTGTATCACTTGTTGTTAGAGAATGACAAGGTAAAAGCTATTCATAGAAAAAATAGCGACTTGCAATCTGTAAAAATGGTTTTTAGCTATTATTCTGAAGATTTTGAGACTATTTTTAAAAGAATTGAATGGGTTGAGGCTGATATTTGTGACGTTTATTTATTAGAGAAAGCATTTATAAATGTAACAGAAGTTTATCATGCTGCTGCACTCATTTCTTTCGATCCAAAAGATTATAAATTATTGAGAAAAGTGAATATTGAAGGAACTTCAAATATCGTAAACCTTTGTATTGATCAAAAAATTAAAAAACTGTGTTTTGTTAGTTCTATTGCTACTATTGAAAAGGCTGTAAACAAAACAACAATTAATGAGGACGAAGATTGGAATCTTGAAAATAATAACTACGGATATGCCATTACTAAATACGGAGCAGAAATGGAAGTTTGGAGAGCTTCCCAGGAAGGTGTAGAGGTTGTAATTGTGAATCCTGGTATTATATTAGGAGCTGGTTTTTGGAAGAAAGGGCCAGGTGAATTATTTACTAAAATTAATAAAGGTTTAAAATTTTATTCAGAAGGTATTACAGGATACATTGCTGTTACTGATGTTGTAAACATAATGATACAGCTAATGAAGAGTTCTTTAAAAAACGAACGTTATATTTTGGTTTCTGAAAATAGAAGTTTTAAAGAAGTGTTTTTTCAAATTGCAGATAATCTTGATAAAAAAAGACCTTCAATTTTGGTAACACCTTTTATGAGTGAAATAGGTTGGCGTTTATTAAAAGTTGTTTCCATATTTACGAGAAGACCACCATTACTTACAAGTCACTCTGCCAAGTCTATTCAAAACACTTATTTTTATTCATCAGCTAAAATTAAAAAGGCTTTAAATTATGAGTTTGAACCTATAAACCAAACCATACAGAAGGTGTGTTTTTTGTATAAAAAGTAGTTTTATGCAACAATCATATCGACATATTATTGAAAAATGGACGAACCATCAATCGTTTGATGAAAAAATAATTACATTATTTGAGAAAGTTAGAGATATACCTTATGGTACTATTGACTCCAGAAACCCTTTTGAAGTTTTTAATAAAAATATGGGAACTTGTTCAGGAAAGCATGCGTTACTAAAGGGTTTATATATTGAACTTGGCCTAGAAGTTAAGGATTTTATTGTGATGCATACCTTCAATAATTTAGCTATTGAATACCCTAGAAATTTAAAAGATTTATTAGCTCAATCTACTGTTTTAGATCCGCATAATTTTTTAAAAATTAAAAGAAATAATGAATGGATTACAGTTGATGTAACTTGGGATCAACCATTAAAAAAACTAGGTTTCCCAATGAATGAAAACTGGGACGGAAGTTCGAATTTAAGTATTTTAGTAGCTGTTGAAAACGAAATTTTTCAAACTAATGATGTAGTTAATTTTAAAAGAGCACTCCTTGAAGACTTGACTACTTCAGCTCAAAAAGAACGGAAAATATTTTTAAAATTGTTTTCTAATTGGCTTTCAACTCAAAGATAATACATCTATTATTTTTGTGACATTAATTCCTTTTTTCAGTTGAAGTTCGGGGATCTAAAGTTAAACTACTATCTCTTTTTATAAATTCTCTTGAACGGATAGTTTTGCTATTTTTTAAAGAGTCTTTTTTAGCGTTTTTAATAGAGTCTAGATATTTATTCTCAAGATCATATTTTTCTTTTAAAGCTTTTAATCTCTGATTGACTTGTTCAAGAATTTCACTATACTCATCTATTTTAGAAGTGTAGTAGTAGTTACTTTCTTTAAACCGAATAGTATCAATTTTGTATTTTTCAAAAACTAGTGGAAAATAATTTATATTACGTTGTAAGTTTGTATTTTTTATATTATCCGCACCATCTGCTATTAAAATGTCGGTTAATAAATCAACCATTTCATCTTTTGGGATTAAATTTTTTGGTTTTTCTAATATTGTATTACTAGTACAAGAAGCAATAGCAACACACATAAGCAAGAAATAAATAAGTTTATTCATTTGTTCTGTTAAATAGTAATCGTTGTCCTTTCAGGCTTTTATGAAAGATTCTATTCTGATATGCCAAATGGCCATTTACGAAAGTATGAGTAATTTTTGAATAAAAAGTAGTACCTTCAAAAGGAGACCAACCGCATTTATATAAAATATTTTCTTTATTAACAGTCCAAGGAGATGCTATATCTACCAATACTAAATCGGCATAATACCCTACTTTAATAAACCCTCTTTTTTCTATTTTGAAGATTTTAGCAGGATTATGACACATTTTTTCAACAATTTTTTCAATAGAAATTTTTCCTTGACTATGCATTTTTAACAATGCAGGTAAGGCATGTTGAACAAGTGGTCCACCACTAGGAGCTTTAGTATAAACTTGAGCTTTTTCTTCTTTTGTGTGTGGAGCGTGATCTGTAGCAATTACATCAATTTTATCTTCTAATAATGCTTTCAAAAGACCTTCTTTATCTTTTTTGGTTTTAATTGCAGGGTTCCACTTTATATAAGTTCCTTTGGTTTTATAATCGCTATCGTCAAACCATAAATGATGTATGCAAACTTCAGCAGTAATTTGTTTTTTTTCTAAAGGAATATTATTCGTAAAAAGTTCAGTTTCTTTTGCTGTAGATAAGTGAAATACATGCAATCTAGCACCAGTTTTTTTAGCGAGCGCAATGGCTTTAGAAGATGATAAATAGCAAGCTTCTTCACTTCTAATTTTTGGATGTAATTCGATAGGAATATCATCTCCATATTCCTTTAAATAATTATCTAAATTATTTTTCACCGTTGTTTCATCTTCACAATGTACCGCAATAAGCATTTTTGTTGAAGAAAATATCTTTTCTAAAACTTCTTCATTATCAACAAGCATATCACCAGTAGAAGATCCTAAAAATAACTTAATACCGGCAACATTTGAAGGGTTAGTTTTTAATAATTCTTTTAAATTAGTATTTGTTCCGCCAAACATAAAAGAATAATTGGCGTAAGAACTATTAGCTGCAATTTCAAATTTTTTCTCCAATAATTCTTGTGTTGTTGCTTGCGGAACAGTATTAGGCATTTCAATAAATGAGGTAATTCCACCAGCAATAGCAGCTTTACTTTCACTTTCTATAGTGGCTTTGTGTGTTAAGCCAGGTTCGCGAAAATGAACTTGATCATCTATTAATCCAGGGATTAAGTATTTTCCTTCTGCATCTATTATTGTTGTATTTGCAGATTTTGAACTAATGGAACTATTTATTTCTTTAATATATTCTCCGTCAATTAAAACATCTCCTTCAACTATTTTTCCGTCGCTTACTATTTTCGCATTTTTTATAAGTGTTAAACTCATGGTATCTTTTTCTATTATTTTGGTAATTTTTGCAATCTCATTTTAATAACTCCAAATACTGCTTCAGAAATTATTGAGCCACTCATTTTTGAAGTTCCTCTTTTTCGGTCGGTAAAAATAACAGAAACTTCTTTATGTTTAAATTTTCTTTTCCAGGCTTTAAATTTCATTTCTATTTGAAAAGCATATCCTACAAATTTTATTTTATCTAAGTTAATGCGCTTTAGCACTTCACTTTTATAGCAAACAAAACCTGCCGTGGTATCAAAAATTGGGATTTGGGTGATAATTTTAACGTACTTTGAGGCGAAATAGGATAATAATAACCGCTTAATATCCCAATTAACTACATTAATTTTATTGTTTAAATATCTTGACCCTATTGAAAAGTCGGCTCCATCAATAGCACAAGCATTGTATAAATGTATTAAATCTTTTGGATTATGAGAAAAATCTGCATCCATTTCTATAATATAATTATAATCTTTCTTCAGAGCCCACTTAAAACCGTGGATATATGCAGCACCAAGGCCGTTTTTTTCCTTTCGTATTTCTATAAACAAATTAGGAAAATCACGTTGTAACTCTTTTACAATGTCAGAAGTGCCATCAGGAGAGCTATCATCAACAACTAAAATGTCAAATTGTTTATCTTGAGAAAAAACCGCCTTAATAATAGCATCAATATTTTCTTTTTCGTTGTATGTAGGAATAATGACAATAGTATTTGACATATAGAAAAATTATTTGGCAAAGATAAAACAAATTATCACTAATTTTGCGTTAAAATAATAGCTTATTAAATGTTTGAAGCAACTAAAATAATACATCAAAATAGTGATTGGATTACGCTTGTTTTAGTGTTTATTTTCAGTGTATTATCAATATCAAAATTATTTTTTAAAGATAAAATAAACTTTGTAAGTACATTTTTCTTCTCTCAAAATTACCTTTCTATACTTTATAGTAGAGATAAAAACAATATTATCAATTGGTTTCAAGGAGTATTTTTCATGAATCAGATACTAACATTATCCTTACTGTTATATTTGGGGAGTTTATATTTTAATATGCATATTGATCAGTTAAAAATCAATGATTTTTTATTGCTAACTTTAGGAGTAGGACTTTATTTTGCTCTTCGCTATTTAGTAGGATTTATTTTGGCATACCTGTTTAATTTTAAAAAAGAATTCAATAAAATAGCTTACTACAAAATAAGTTATATGAACAATATAATTTTATGGATATTACCTTTTATAGTTTTTAGTGTTTATATAAACCAATATAAGAATATAATAGTATCAATAACATTAGTAATTTTTTTATTGCTGTTACTTTTAAGATACATCCTTGTAATTATTAATAATAAAAAGCTCATTTTTAATAACTTATTTTATTTTATTTTGTACCTTTGCGCCCTTGAAATAGCACCGTTAATAATTATTTTGAAACTAACTATTTAGAGATAAAATTGAATAATATGAAAGTGAAAACAATACTAGTTTCTCAGCCAGCTCCAAAGACTGAGAATTCACCTTATTCAGAACTAATTGATAAACAAAAGGTTAAAATTGATTTTAGACCTTTTATTCATGTAGAAGGAGCTTCAGCAAAAGAAGTAAGAACTCAAAAAATTGATTTAAAAAATTATACTGCCATTATTTTAACAAGTAGGAATGCAGTTGATCATTTTTTTAGAATTGCCGAAGAAATGCGATTTACAGTACCGGACGAAATGAAATATTTTTGTGAATCTGAAGCAGTAGCTTACTATTTGCAGAAGTATGTAGTTTATCGTAAACGAAAAATTTATGTTGGAGGAAGAACATTTGAAGAACTTTCTAAGATTATAAAAAAGCATAAAGATGAAAAATTTCTATTACCTTCTTCTGACAAACTCAAGGATATAGTTCCATCAACACTAAATAAATTAGAACTAAATTGGGAAAGAGGTATTTTTTATAAAACTGTGGTAAGTGATTTATCAGATTTAACCGATGTGTTTTATGATATATTAGTGTTTTTTAGTCCTTCAGGGATAGATTCATTATTTAAAAACTTCCCAGAGTTTAAACAAAATAATACTAGAATTGCTGTGTTTGGAAATACAACAGTAGAAGCTGCTACAAAAGCAGGGTTAAATTGTAATATCAAAGCTCCAACACCAGAAACACCTTCAATGACTATGGCGTTAGAAAAATATATATGCCAAGTAAATAAAAAATAAAATACACACATAAATTTCATAAAAAAACCAAGCAAAGCTTGGTTTTTTTATGAAAATAAATTAGTGAAAATATCCTCAACTTTTGCAACCTTAACTATTTTGATTGCGCTACGGTTTTTACTAATTTTATTAAACTTTGAAATAAATATTTTATGAAAGCCTAACTTTTCGGCTTCTAAAATTCGTTGTTCAATCCTATTTACAGGCCTAATTTCACCAGCTAATCCAATTTCAGCAGCAAAACAATAATCCTGTGGAATTGCCATATCTTCATTTGATGATAAAATGGAAACTATTACCGCCAAATCAATTGCAGGATCATCAACTTTTATACCTCCTGCAATATTCAAAAACACATCTTTTGCGCCTAATCTAAATCCAGCACGTTTTTCTAACACAGCCAGTAACATATTTAAGCGTTTGGTATCATAACCTGTAGCAGAGCGCTGTGGAGTTCCATAGACAGCTGTGCTAACCAACGCTTGCACTTCAATCATTAAAGGACGAACACCTTCTAAGGTAGCTGCTATCGCAGTACCACTTAAATCGTCTTCTTTTTGAGAAATTAAAATTTCAGATGGATTTTCAACTTCTCGTAAACCAACATTTAACATTTCATAAATACCCAATTCAGCGGTTGAACCAAATCGATTTTTATTTGCTCGTAATATTCTGTAAGTATGGTTTCTATCACCTTCAAATTGCAAAACTACATCTACCATATGTTCTAAGATTTTAGGACCTGCAATATTACCGTCTTTAGTAATATGACCTATTAAAAGTACTGGTGTTGCCGTTTCTTTTGCAAATTTTATAAGCTCGGCAGTGGTTTCTCTAATTTGAGAAATAGAGCCTGGGGAAGCTTCAATATATTCAGTGTACAATGTTTGAATAGAATCTATTACAACAACTTCGGGTTGTACCTCTTCTATTGCTCTAAAAATATTTTGTGTATTTGTTTCGGTTAAAATTAAACAATTTGTGTGTAAACTTTGTAGGCGCTCTGCACGCATTTTAATTTGTGATTGGCTTTCTTCACCCGAAACGTATAGTACTTTTTTAGGAATAGTTAATGCAATTTGAAGCAATAATGTAGACTTTCCAATGCCTGGTTCTCCACCTAATAGAAGCATAGATCCTTTTACCAATCCACCACCTAAAACCCTATTGAATTCATTATTCTTTGTAGAAATTCTATCCTCTTTATTTATAGATATTTCACTAATATTTAGAGCTTTACTATTTGTTTTTTTAGTAGAATTTTGTTTCCAGTTCCTTTTTTCTTCTTTTTGAATTATTTCTTCAACAATGGTATTCCATTCCTTACAAGAAGTACATTGTCCTAGCCATTTTGCATACTGAGAACCACAGTTTTGACAAAAAAAAGTTGTTTTTGCTTTCGCCATTTTTTTAGAATTGTAAGTAGTAAAGATAGAAAGAAAACCTTTTATTTTTGGTATTTATTATAAATTGGGAGTAATAAAAAAGATAACCCACCAAATATAATTACCATAATAGTTTGTGCTGTCCACATAATCCAACCGAAAGCTCGTGCGGGATTGTCCTCAACATTATATAAAATAAGGGCGCTTGCAACAAATACGGGATAGGTTCCTAAACCTCCATTTGTTAAAGCCATACTTAGACCACCAACAACAAAACCAACAATAATAGCAGGGAACGGAAGGTTAGTTGTTTCAGGTAAAGCAAATGTAACTGAATAAAACATTAGTACGTACATAACCCATATAAAAATGGTATGGAAGATAAATTTCCATTTTTTCTTCATATTAAAAATACTCTTAACACCATCTAATAAATCATTTACAAATGACATGATTTTTATAGCAATTCCATTTTTTGATTTTTTTAAAAATGTATAAGCAACAAATGCAATTACTGGAAATACTACAAAAATCAAAATTTTAGAATAAATGCTACTTTTTTCCCCATCTTTAAAAATGTAACTACTAATTAATTCGGTTTGTAAAAAAAACGCAACTCCAATAATTCCAAATAACATAATTACATCTGCAACTCTTTCTGCAACTATGGTTCCGAAAGCTTTTTTAAAAGGAATATTTTCATATTTTTTTATGCTTGCTGCTCGCGCAACTTCTCCAGATCTTGGAATTGCTAGGTTTAATAGGTAAGCAATTAAAACCGACATAATACTATTTGCTAACTTCGGTTTATACCCTAAGGGCTCTAGTAAAAATTGCCAACGATATGCGCGCGATAAATGGCTTAAAGCACCAAAAAATAGAGATAATAATACCCACCAATAATTTGCCGTTTTAAAGGATGTTTTAATGGATTGAATATCGCTTTGTGAAAGTTTAGAAAGAGAGTACCAAATTAAAAAAACTCCCAAAGCAATTGGGAGTGTGATAAAACTTATTTTTTTTAGTTTTTGAATCAAACTTAGGTTAGTGAATTATCATTTTCATTTGGAAAAATAAGAGAAGGTTTAAAATGTTTCGCTTCCTCAAAGTCCATGATACCATAACTAATAATAATTACAATATCACCTTTAGCTACTTTTCGGGCAGCTGGGCCATTTAAGGTAATTTCTCCACTTTTCCTAGGGCCTGGGATTGCATATGTTTCAAGGCGTTCACCATTGTTAATGTTTACAATTTGAACTTTTTCTCCTTGAATAATATTTGATGCATCCATTAAGTCTTCATCAATAGTTATACTGCCAATATACTGTAAATCAGCTCCTGTAACTTTAACTCTGTGAATTTTAGATTTTACTACTTCTATTTGCATGGTGCAAAATTAATAATTTTGTGTTAATGTATTTACATTTATAGACTTATATTATCAATAAGCCTAATTTTCCCGGCAAAAACAGCAATAAATGCCCTGTATTTTTGCTTTGGTTCTTTATTTTTGATTGATTGAAGTGTCGCTTCATCTGCAATTTCAAAATATTCTAGCTCTAATAATGGTTGATTCTTAAATTCATTTTCAACCCATTGTACAACATCATGAGCACTTATTGTGCCAAACTTAATTTTAGCTTTTTTTAAAGTTTGGTAAATAAATGGGCTAGCGTTTCTATACTCTTCTGTGAGTCTTGAGTTTCTAGAACTCATAGCTAAACCATCATTTTCCCTAAAAATGTCACATCCAATAATTTTTACTGGTATATGGTGTTTTTGAACTAGTTTTCTAATGATTTGCAATTGTTGAAAGTCTTTTTCGCCAAAATATGCTTTATGTGGAGTAACAATTTCAAATAAACGTTTAACAATAGTCCCAACACCATTAAAATGCCCATCTCTAAATTTGCCTTCCATTTGATGTTCTAATCCATCAAAATCAAATACTTGTGATTTAATATTATTACTATAAATTTCTTCAGCAGTTGGCGTAAAAACCAAATCACAATAAACAGATTTTAATAAAGATAAATCTGTATCTATAGTTTTTGGATAATTTATTAAATCTTCTTGTTTATTGAATTGAGTTGGATTTACAAAAATGCTTACAACTACAATGTCATTTTCTTTTTTCGCTTGTTTTATAAGTGATAAATGACCCTTGTGAAGTGCTCCCATTGTTGGTACAAACCCAATAGAAGCTCCCTTTTTTAACGAATTAATTTTTTGTTGTACAGATTTTATTTTAGCAAAAACTAACATATAGTATTGTTAATAAACGTTAAAAGCTTGCAAACTTACGTCTTTCAAGCTAAATTCTACATAAATTTTCGTAATTTTGCATATTCTTTAAATATAGAGTTGATTTATGAAAGATAAGAGAGTATTGGTTGTTTCTTCAGAAGTAGTGCCTTATTTACCCGAAAATGAATTGTCAACGACTTCATTTGAAACGGCAAAAATGATTCACGCAAGTGGTGGTCAAACCCGAATTTTTATGCCGAGATATGGTTTAATTAATGAAAGAAGGCACCAATTGCACGAAGTAATTCGTTTATCAGGTATGAATTTAGTAATTAATGACATGGATATGCCGTTAATTATAAAAGTAGCATCAATACCTAAAGAAAGAATGCAGGTCTATTTTATAGATAATGACGAGTATTTTAAAAGAAAAGCATTGTTTTCTGATGAAGACAATAATATGTTTGCTGATAATGATGAGCGCGCAATATTTTTTGCAAAGGGAGTTGTAGAAACTGTTAAAAAATTAAATTGGGCCCCAGATATTATTCACGTGCACGGATGGATGGCTTCATTATTACCCTTGTATATTAAAGAATATTACAAAGACGATCCTTTGTTTGCAGAAAGTAAAATTGTAACATCAGTTTATAACAATAGTTTTGAAGGTGAATTAAACCCTAATTTCCATAAAAAAATTAAGTTTGATGACATCGATGAATCAAAAATTGAAACAATTTCCAACCCAAACTATATCAATATATTAAAAAACGCAATTGAAAATTCAGATGCTCTAATCAAGGCTAGTGAGGAATTACCTTCTGAGCTAGAAGAATTTTTAAGTACTAGTGAAAAACCTGTATTAGATTATTTTCATATAAGTGAATTTGATACTGCATATACAGAATTTTACCTTAGTAAAGTTTTATAGTTTAATCATAAAAAATCAAAAATTATATATGACAACTAAAGTTGTAAAAGTATTAAAATACTTAGGGCTATTCTCAATAGTATTTTTTACAATAATTTCTTGTGAAAAAGAAATAGAAAGTATAGGTGTAAATCTTGTTGATAATAATAATTTTGATACAAATAAATTAACAACAGAAGTAATAACAGAGAACGAAAATGTTGAGCGAGTTATTTCAAATGGAGTTCCTCAATACTTACTAGGAGTCTATTCTGATATTGAATTTGGAAAATTAAAAGCATCTATAGTATCTCAGTTAACACTTCCGTTAACAGTTGATGGTTATGATTATGGAACAAATGCATCGATAGATTCGGTATTAATTGATATTCCATACCAATCAACTGCGTCTTTAGAAAATTACAGCGACGGAAAGCCTAAATTTGAATTAGATTCTGTTTTTGGTGATGCATCTACAGAATTTCAGTTAAAAGTGTATGAATTAAAAACGTTTTTAAATACGCTAGACCCAGAAGATCCAACGAAAAGTGCTACTTATTATTCAGATAAAGAATTCATGAAAGCTGATACACCTTTATTTGTAGATAATTTTAAAGTAAATCCAGATGATACGGTAACCTATATTAAAAGATATATGCCAGATGGATCTGTATATGCAATTGATACACTTAAAAAGATAGGCATAACTCCTTCAATTAAAATTCCATTAAATGAAACAATGATTCAACAACTTTTTGTTGATAACGCATCTAGTGCAGAATTTTCATCTGAATTTGATTTTCAACATTATTTCAGAGGCCTATACATAGAAGCTGAAGAATTGTTGAATGATCAATCACACATCATATCATTAGATATGTCAAATGCGAATATGACCATTTATTACTCTAACGACGAGGATGAAGGCGAAGGTGTTGATTTAAATGATAATGGAATTACGGGTGAACAAGGTGTTAGAATTTCACAAGAATATGTATTTACGTTAGGTACTATTAGATCTAATGTTTTTAAAAGAGATGATACAACTAGCAAAGCTAGTGGAGAAGATAGATTATATGTGCAAGGCGCAGCTGGATCGATTGCAAAATTAGAGATATTGAGTTCAGAAAACATAGTAGATTTACAAAACAGTAATTGGTTAATTACAGATGCAAGTTTAACTATTTATGTTGACCAGAATGCTTCTAGTGATATTGTTCCTGAACAACTTTTTGTTTATAATTATGATGAAAACTCACAGTTATTAGATATGCTTACTGAAGGAATAACCTCAATTGGAGGTTCATTAGAAAGAGATGATGATGGAAAACCGTATAGATATGTTTTTAAAATAACCGATTATATTTCTGAACTTTTAACATCAGATGAACCTTTAGATTTAGTTACACTAGGTTTAAAAGTTTATGAAATAACAGATACTCCCTCTTCTTTTGCTGATACGGCAATTAAAAATTTTAGTTGGAGCCCAAAAGGAGTTGTTTTGTATGGAAATGATTTAAATGCAGGAGATAAAAAACCAACATTTGAAATTTCATACGCTGAAATTAATAATTAATTTAATTTACTAGTATGTGTGGTATTGCAGGGTATTTAGGTTTTAGAGAAGCATATCCAATTGTAATCAATGGATTACAACGACTAGAATATAGAGGTTACGACAGTGCTGGAATAGTTCTAGTGAATGAAGATAAATTAACAATTCACAAAACAAAAGGGAAAGTTTCTGATTTAAAGGAATTAGTTATTAATAAAAATACAGAAGCTAATTTAGCCTTAGGGCATACACGTTGGGCAACCCATGGGATTCCAAATAATATAAATTCACATCCACATATTTCAAATTCAGGAAATTTAGTAATCGTACACAATGGAATTATTGAAAATTACAATACCTTAAAAAAAGAGCTATTAACAAGAGGATATACATTTCAAAGTGAAACAGATACTGAAGTTTTAGTTAATTTAATTGAAGAAGTTAAAACTAGGAAAAACTGTAAATTAGGAAAAGCAGTTCAATTAGCTTTAAAAAGTGTGGTTGGAGCATATGCAATCGCGGTAGTTGATGTAAATGCAACAGATGAAGTAATTGTTGCTCGTTTAGGAAGCCCAATAGCCATAGGTATAGGAGCTAATAATAGTGAGTTTTTTGTTGCCTCTGATGCATCACCTTTTATTGAATATACGAAAGATGCCGTGTATTTAGAAGATGGGGAATTGGCTATTATAAAGAAAGAAGAAGATATTGTAATTCGAAAAATAAATGATGATTCTCTTGTTGAACCTGACATTCAAGAACTTCAACTTAATTTAGAACAAATTGAAAAAGGTGGATATGACCACTTCATGTTAAAAGAAATTCATGAACAACCTAATGCAATTCTAGATACCTATAGAGGAAGACTCCTAGTAGATCAAGACATTATTAAAATGGGAAGTGTTGATAATAACATAGCCAAATTTTTGAATGCAAAACGTATCATAATTGTCGCATGTGGAACTTCTTGGCATGCTGGTTTAGTTGCTGAATATTTATTTGAGGATTTAGCGCGTATTCCAGTAGAAGTTGAGTATGCATCGGAATTTAGATATAGAAATCCAATAATTAATAAAGATGATGTTGTTATTGCTATATCTCAATCAGGAGAAACAGCCGATACGTTGGCGGCAATAAAATTGGCTAAATCACATGGAGCTTTTGTCTTTGGAGTGTGTAATGTGGTTGGTTCATCTATCGCAAGAGAAACAGATACAGGAGCTTATACACATGCCGGTCCCGAGATTGGTGTTGCTTCCACGAAAGCATTTACAACTCAAATTACAGTACTTACTTTAATTGCATTAAAATTGGGAAATTTAAAAGGAGAGCTTTCGAATTCACAATTTCATAAGTATATTCAAGAAATGAGTTTAATTCCTTCAAAAGTAGCGGAAACTTTAAAAGTGAATGCTATTGTTGAAGAAATAGCAGCAATTTATAAAGATGCTCCAAATTGTTTGTATTTAGGAAGAGGTTATAATTTCCCAGTTGCACTAGAAGGAGCTTTAAAATTGAAAGAAATATCATATATTCATGCAGAAGGTTACCCAGCTGCAGAAATGAAACACGGACCTATTGCTCTTATTGATGAATCTATGCCAGTTGTGGTTATTGCAACAAAAAAAGGGCATTACGATAAAGTGGTTAGTAATATTCAAGAAATAAAATCAAGGAAAGGAAAAATTATAGCTGTTGTTACAGAAGGTGATACTATTGTAAAAGACCTAGCTGACCATACCATAGAAATTCCTTTTTCAGAAGAAGCATTTACACCTTTATTAGCAACAATACCATTACAATTGCTTTCTTATCATATTGCAGTTATGAGAGGTTGCAATGTAGACCAACCAAGAAATTTGGCAAAATCCGTTACGGTGGAGTAAAAGAAAAAAAATAAAAAAAGCGCCATTGAAAAATGGCGTTTTTTTTATTTTAGAGCATCATGAATCATTGTAATAGCACCATTATTCCAAATAGATAAAATATCAGTTGCTACTTGAGCACCACTTCCTGCAGCAATTGCATACTGACTGATATATCCTGCTAAAACCCCAGCAACAAAAATACCCTCATCAACCTTATGGTTAGTGTTTTTAAGCATAATTCGTTCCTTTTGTGGAGGTAAATTATGATGAGGTATTACATATTGATTTAAACCTTTAATATTAAATAAGTTAGAAGGTCCTACCGCAACCACAATTTGAGAAGTTGAATAACTATTTTTATTTGTAACAACAGTAATTAAATGTTCTTCTTTTTTTATTTCAAGAACTTTTTCTTTTTCAATTTGTTCAATTTCAGGATATAACTCGGTAAGTTGGTTGAGTCCTTTTGATAGAATTTCATCTCCAGTAGTTCCCTT
>NZ_JABDRI010000083.1 GCF_013041805.1 Lutibacter sp. | reverse complement strand
AGTAACAGCCGGTCCTCAAGTAAATCTTAACCAAATTTTAAATTATGTAGCACCTTCATTTACATCTAATACTCAAACAATATCTGATGGTACTGACCATATTGACCCAGCTTCTTTAAGAGGATTAGGTCCAGATCAAGTTTTAGTTTTAATAAATGGAAAAAGAAGACATACTTCTTCATTAATTAATGTAAACGGAACTTTTGGTCGTGGTAGTGTTGGGACAGATTTAAATGCAATTCCTGCCGCTTCAATTGAACGTATTGAGGTTTTAAGAGATGGTGCAGCTGCACAATATGGATCTGATGCCATTGCAGGTGTAATTAATATTGTTTTAAAAAGAAGTACCAATGTGTTAACTATGAATGTGACAAGTGGTGCAAATTTCTCTAAAAATGCAAACTCACAAACTGGTGGAGTTGATGGTGAAACTACAAATGTAAGTGCTAACTACGGTTTACAATTAGGTTATAAAGGTGGTTTTATTAATTTTACTGGAGATTTTGATGTAAGAGAAGATTACAACAGAATGAAAGAATGGGAAGGTTCAATTTTTAATCTTTATAACACTGTTGAAAGATTTGCTAATAATGCTGGATACGACTTATCAAATTTATTAGATGATGATGTTTCAGATGTAATCCAATATGGTAATCTTGCCGGATTGGGACTTAGCCCAACCGCAACTAAAGCCGAATTACAAGGTATATTAGGTGCTGATAACACAGCTGCTGAATTAGCAGCTCGTGGATTAGAAGCTAGTGATTTTAATATGAGAGTTGGACAATCTGCTTTACGTGGTGGTCGATTCTTTGCAAATATGTCACTTCCCTTAAATGATGAAGGTACTGAATTTTATTCATTTGCTGGAGTTAGTTCAAGAGTAGGTAATTCTGCAGGTTTTTATAGATTACCAAACCAAAGTAGAACTTTTACTCCTGCCTATATAAATGGGTTCTTACCTGAAATAAATTCTGCTATTACTGACAAATCATTTGC
Organism: Lutibacter sp.; assembly: GCF_013041805.1. Lineage (GTDB taxonomy): Bacteria > Bacteroidota > Bacteroidia > Flavobacteriales > Flavobacteriaceae > Lutibacter. The sequence continues at coordinate 12,730 of NZ_JABDRI010000083.1, read as the reverse complement.
TGTTGGTATTAAAGGAAAAATTTCTGATTGGGACGTAGATTTTAGTAATACTTATGGTAAAAACGAGTTTTTATACACAATAGGAAATACGTTTAACGCTTCTATGCAAAATTCATCCCCTACAACTTTTGATGCAGGTGGATTTTCATTCGCTCAAAACACAACTAATTTAGATATTAGTAAATTTTATGATGATGTAATGTCTGGAGTAAATGTTGCTTTTGGAACTGAATACCGTGTAGAAAATTACGAAATTGTAGCTGGTGAAGAAGCTTCATATTCACAATATACTGCAGATGGACAAGCTATTACATTAGCATCTCAAGCAGCTTCACAAGACTTTTTTGGGAATTCAAGACCGGGTGGATCTCAAGTATTTCCTGGTTTTAGTCCTAAAAATGAATTATCAAGACAAAGAAGCAGTGTCGCCGGTTATTTAGACATTGAAGCAGATTTTTCTGAAAACTTTTTAGTAAGTTTTGCAACTAGATATGAAGATTATTCAGATTTTGGTTCAACACTTAACTTTAAAGTTGCAACTAGAGTTAAAGCAGGTGAAAATACAAATTTAAGAGCAGCTTTTAATACTGGTTTTAGAGCTCCTTCTTTACATCAGTTAAATTTCAATTCTACATCAACTATATTTGATCAAAATGGTGACCCTCAAGAAGTTGGTACTTTCGCTAATGATAGTAGAGCTGCTAAATTATTAGGAATTCCTCAACTTAAAGAAGAAACTTCTAGCAGTATGAGTGTTGGTTTTACATCTAAATTACCTGATGCTAATTTAACAATAACAGTTGATGGATATTGGGTTGGAATTGATGATAGAGTTGTTTATACAGGTCAATTTAGAGGCCCAGGAACTGGAACAGAGTTAGATAATTTATTAGCTCAAGCAAACGCTACAGCAGCCTCATTTTTCGCAAATGCAATAGATACAGAATCTAAAGGTATTGATATTGTGATTACACATGATGCGATGATTGGTGAAACTGCAAAATTAAAATCTGATTTATCAGGTACTTTTTCTAAAACAGTTCAAGTTGGTGACATTAAAGCTTCTGACGTGTTAGAGAATGCTGGTTTAGTTGGTACTTATTTCCCTGAAGATAGTAGAGTCTATTTAGAAGAGGCTGTTCCAAGAACAAAAATCAATTTATCAAATAGTTTAACAACTGATAAATTTAATGTATTCCTAAGAAATGTTTGGTTTGGTGAGGTTACTGAAGCAACTACTACAGTGGCTAACCAACAAGTTTTTGGTTCAAAATTAGTAACCGATTTATCAGTTGGTTACAAACTGACCGAAAGCACAACTGTTACAGTGGGTGCTAATAACTTATTTGATATATATCCAGATAGAGCTGCTGATGAATTTAACAATAGAAGTTCAGGAAGATTTGATTGGTCAAGAAGAGCACAACAATTTGGTGTAGGTGGTCGTTTCTTATTTGCTCGTTTAAACTTTGTTTTGAACTAATTTTGAATACTTTAATTTAAAAGTTTCAATTTTAATTAGTTTAAAAACCGTAAAGATAAATTTCTTTACGGTTTTTCATTTTATCAAATATTACTTCCTTTTTTTACATAATAAAAGTTAAATACACTTGATAAATATCATATGCTTAAAAATGAATAATACCGAAATTTGTAACTGAAAAATTTTTACCTAGTTATTTTATTAGTATAAGGCCAAATCGTAAGATAAAAAATGAAACATAAAACAAAGCTATTTCTATTATTTTTAGTTTTAGCTACCGCAACAATGAGTGCTCAAAATACAACCAATGAAGATTGCGTTGAGGTAGGCACATTAGAAGTTAATGAACCTTTAAATAATATAAATTCACAACCTGAATTTCCTGGAGGAAATGTAGAACTTGCGAAGTATTTAACCAAAAACATTAGATATCCTAGAAATTCAAGATCTTCGAGTTCAAGAGGAAAAGTAATTGTTTGCTTTAAAATTGAAAGAGATGGAAAAATATCAGATGTGCAAATTGTTAAAGGCGTTAATAAAATTTTAAACAAGGAGGCAAAAAGAGTCGTCTCGAATATGCCAAACTGGAAACCAGCCGTTGAAAATGGGATTGCAATTACCAGTAAACGAAATATGCCAATTGTATTTTTTAGAAATTAGTTCCTGCAGTTAATTGGTCTAAATTAAAAAACTCCTCAAAATTGAGGAGTTTTTTAATGCTTTACAATATTTGCATATATATTATATGTTCCCCATAATTTTAATATAGGTAAACTCTTTACTTACTACAAAAGTATTATTTTTAATAGTTAACTTCTTAATATCAATTTCTTCGTTATCTACCATTATTTTTTGAATTTCAAATGGTAAACCGTGAAGAGTAATTCCAAATGTGTTGTATTCCGTGGTAAATTTACCCGACTTATATTGTTGAATCGTCAAGGAATCCTTCTTACCATTAACTTTAAAATTTCTTAAGCTATATCGGCCTTTTTTATAATCATAACCATCATGACTATCTTCATATACTTGTGATTCCTCTTTTCCTAATTTAAAATATACCTCTAATTTTAACTCTTCTATGGTTTTCTCTCCAACATACTGTTGTATCGGGTATTTAGGAATAATTGCACCTTCCTTGATATAAATTGGAAAACTATCAATATCCGCATCTACCCATTTTTCTTCACCTCCCTTAATTAATTCGTCATCCCAAAAGCTATACCAGTTACCTACAGGAAAATACATTCTTCTTCCTTTCGCATTTTGTTCTAAAATTGGGCAAACTAGTATCTTTTCGCCAAAAATAAATTCATCATTTCTATAATGCGTGTGCGCATCATCTTGATCGTATAAAACCAGCGATTTTAAAATAGGTACTCCTTCGTTTGTATATCTCCAAAATGAAGTATATAAATATGGTAATAATTGATAGCGTATTTCTATAAATTTACGAACAATGTTAGTAACATTACTATCAAAAGCATATGGTTCTTGATCTCCGTGATCACCAGATGAATGTGTTCTACAAAAAGGGTGAAAAATTCCTAATTGAATCCATCTCGTAAATAATTCTCCGTTTGGTTGTTCTGCAAAACCACCAATATCTGACCCTACAAAAGAAAATCCTGACATACACATGCGTTGAGCTTGCGCGTTTGCAATCGACAAATGATCCCAAGTTGCAACATTATCACCTGTCCATGTTGATGTATACCGTTGAGTACCACTATAAGCTGCTCTTGTAATTACAAATGGTCTTTTAGGATATGAGAATTTTTTTAAACCATGGTAAGTTGCTCTTGCCATTTGCATGCCATATACGTTATGTGCTTTTCTATGACTACAAAAATTTCCATCATAATTATGCCTTACATCATTAGGAAAAGTTTTTCCCGGCACATCCATAACGGCAGGCTCATTCATATCGTTCCAAACACCTTTAACCCCTATATCTTCAATTAATTCTTTGAATAAGTCCGCCCACCATTCTCTAACTTCAGGATTTGTAAAATCTGGAAAATAACATTCTCCTGGCCAAACTTTACCTTTCATATATGGTCCATCTGCACGTTTACAAAAATAATCTTTTGCTAAACCTTCTTGATATACACTATAATCTTTGTCTATTTTAATACCAGGATCAATAATGGCTATTGTTTTAAAGCCATCATCAGATAGTTCTTTGACCATTCTTTTTGGATCTGGAAAATATTCCTTGTTCCAAGTGAAACATCTAAATCCATCCATATAATCAATATCTAAATAAATAGCATCACAAGGAATTTTTAAGTCTCGTAAAGTGCTCGTTATTTCTTTCACTTTTGATTCTGGATAGTAGCTCCATTTACATTGATGATATCCCAACGCCCATAATGGAGGAAGATTTTGAGGTTTTCCAGTTAAATCTGTATAAATCGAAACAACATCAGACATCTCAGGCCCATAGATAAAATAATAATTCATCTCCCCTCCTTGTGCCCAAAAACTTGCTATATTTCTACGCTCATGGCAAAAATCAAAAAAGGATCTAAATGTATTGTCAAAAAATATTCCGTAGGCTTTTTTATGATGTAATCCGACATAAAATGGAATTGTTTTGTAAATAGGATCTGTAGTTCTTCCGTAAGCATATGAATCTGTTACCCAATTCTCAAAACGCTTTCCTTTTAAGTTATTTTGAACTGGTTTATCTCCCAAGCCATAATAACTTTCACCGTCAAAAGTAGTTTTAGACATTTTTACAATATTGCCTCCATTCTCATAACTCTCCTCCCAATGAAAACCCAATTCATCTTGACTTAATAAGGTTTTATCTTTGGCATCAAAAATGGAAGTTCGCATATCTAACTTAGAAACGTGACAAATTAATTTTGATGTTGTTATTATATAATTATCTGTGTCTTCAGTAACATCAAGTTGATTAAATCCTTTACTCGCGTGTTGAGAGATTGCATATGAAAAATCATTCTCAAAAATAGAAGTAGTTGTAAATCGAAAGCGCAAAACACTATCACGTTCAACAGTAACTTGAAGAACTACATCATTATCACTTGTAAAATAAAGTGTATCTACATCCTTTTTATAAGAAATTATTTTAGATGGAAACAAATTTCCTTTGTATTCTAGTTCTGTATTTAAAATCATAAATTATCGCTTAAACGAATTGCAAACCTACTAAATTAAATAAATTAACAATAATTATTATTCGTAAAAAAACATTAATTATTTTATGAAATAATTAATGTTTTTAATGCACTTTATATTTATATACTATTTTAACTCTAGCACAGTAATTCCAAGTGGCGGTAAAGTCAATTCTACAGAATAACTTCTATTATTCCAAGGAGTCTTTTTAATTGTGATTTGCCTAGAGTTTAAGATTCCACTACCTCCAAATTCTTTAGAATCACTATTAAATATTTCTTTTAATTTTCCTTTTTTAGGTACTCCTATTCTGTATTTTTTTAAGGTATTTGGTGTTAAGTTACAAACTACAATAACATCATCTTTATCATTCTTTCCTTTTCGAATATAAGAAATAACAGAATTTTCATTGTCATCTAGACTAATCCATTCAAAACCCTTATGACTGAAACCTTTTTCATAAAGTGCAGGAGTAGATTTATAGAATTTATTCAACGCTGAAAAATAGTCTTTTGTTTTTTTATGAATATCAATTTCCAATAAATTCCAATCTAAGCTACTTTCAAAATCCCACTCATCATATTGTCCAAACTCACCACCCATAAATGTTAGTTTTGTTCCTGGATGCGTAAACATATAACCATACAACAACCTTAAATTTGCAAAACGTTGCCATTCATCACCTGGCATACGGCCCAAAATAGACTTTTTCCCGTATACCACTTCATCGTGTGATAGGGGAAGCATAAAATTTTCTGTAAATGCATAATTTAAACTAAAAGTAATATCATTTTGATGATGTTTTCTATAGATTGGATCTTTCCCAAAATATTCTAGTGTATCGTGCATCCATCCCATCATCCATTTCATACCAAATCCTAAGCCTCCCATTGAAGTTGGCCTTGAAACCATTGGAAACGCAGTAGACTCTTCAGCAATTGTTTGAACATCAGGAAATGAAGCATACACTTCTTCATTTAACTCTTTTAAAAATGAAACAGCCGCTAAGTTTTCATTTCCTCCATATATATTAGGCTCCCATTCTCCATCATTACGTGAGTAATCTAAAAATAACATAGATGCCACTGCATCCACTCTTAGACCATCTACATGATATTGATCTAACCAAAATAGGGCATTACTTATTAAAAATGACCGCACTTCATTACGCTCATAGTTAAAAATTAAGCTTTTCCAATCTTGATGATATCCTTTTCTTTTATCAGGATGTTCATATAAATTAGAACCATCAAAATACCCTAATCCATGAGCATCCTCAGGAAAGTGAGAAGGTACCCAATCTAATATAATACCAACTCCATTTTCATGTAATTTATCTACTAAATATTTAAATTCTTCTGGGTATCCAAACCGTGAAGTTGGGGCAAAATAACCCGTAATTTGATATCCCCATGATGGATTGTAAGGATACTCCATAATTGGCATGAACTCTACATGGGTATAATTCATATCACTCACATAATTTACCAATTCATCAGCTAATTCAAAATAAGATAAAAAACGATCTTCCTCAACTTGCCTTTTCCACGAGCCTAAATGAACTTCATAAACTGAATATGGTGCATCTAAAGCATTATGCTTTTTACGCGTTTTTAACCAATTCTTATCTTTCCATTGATAGGTATCATCCCAAACTATAGATGCTGTTTTTGGCGGATGCTCATACCTCCTAGCATAAGGGTCTGACTTTTCTGAAATATATCCATTATTATTTGAGTGAATTTTATATTTGTATGCTGTTCCTTTCTCAACATGAGGAATAAAACCTTCCCAAATTCCAGATGAATCCCATCTAACATTTAATTGAAATTCTCCATCTACCCAATGGTTAAAATCTCCTATTACAGAAACCTGTTTTGCTGTAGGTGCCCAAACCGAAAAATATGTTCCTTCAACTCCATCAACTGTAACTAAATGAGAGCCAAACTTTTCATACAATCGATAATGTTTTCCTCCTTTGAAAAGATTTATATCAAATTCTGAAAATAAACTAAATACTTTTACTTGTGCCATAAATTATTTAATGATTAATGATATTTGAAATTCCTTTTAAAGGAATTAAAGCCCATTGTGGGCGAGAATTAAGCTCGTAACCTAATTCATAAACTGCTTTTTCTAACAAACAATACTCTAATATAAAAATGCGTTCTTGATTATAACCAATATTTAAATTTGCTTCTTGAACTTCATTAATATAGGTGCCTAAAAATACGCCTGTAAAATAACTATATAAAAGTTCAGCAGCTTCAAATAAGGTATCTTGAGGAAAATTATATTCTTTTGAATTATTAAAAATGGTAGCATAAATTGCATAATGAAACGATCTAAATAACCCCGCAACATCCTTTAAAGGTGGCTGTTTTACTTTTCTATCTCTTATAGTACTTTCAGGTTCTCCTTCAAAATCTAATATATAAAAATCATCATCTTTTACTAAAACTTGTCCTAGATGATAGTCTCCGTGAACACGTATCCTTTCCCCTTTTAATTTTGTCCAATCAAATTTTACAAAACGCTTTCTAATTTCGTTTTTTCGATTCAAAAATTCGTGAGCTAAATCCAACGACAAACCATTTAGTTTGTGTAAATTATTTTCTATAGTATTCAGCCTATTTTGGAATTGATAAAGCAACCTGTTTTTTAACCAAACCGTATAATCACTATTATACCGAGTTGGAGTGAATGCTGTTTCCTCAAATTCAGACCCTAAGCAAATATGCATCTCTGCAGTTCGCTTTGCTAATTTTTGAATTTTTACAAATAAATTTAATCCAATCCAATCTATAATTTGAGGCGGTACATCATTAATTCCTAACCTTAAAAACAACTCTGTTTTTGGTAATACATGTACATCAATATTCTTTTCATTTAAATTTGAAAATACTCTACTGACTTCCTTTAGCATATAATCCCATGCATCTCCTTGGTTTTCAACCATCTCCTGCATTAAACCAATTGTTATTTGAATTTTTTCTGAATCAACAATGCTAATACTTCCTAAAAATCTTGGTGTGTTTTTAAATTCTTTTTTTTCTGATAAAAACCTGCTCATTTCATAATCAGGATTTTTATTTGCATAAATTCTTCTGAAAAATTTTAAAACATATTTTTCATTATAAACAATTGAAGTATTGCTTTGTTCTAACCCCATAAATCTGGAAGATTCATAGCTTATATGATTAAAATAAGGACTTTTGAGGTATTGAACTCTTCCTTTTTCCGTTGGATTTGCATTAATGATTAATTCAAATACAAGTTTTCTAAAGGCTTCAAGATTTATAGCATCAATAATATAACCAGATTGTCCTTTAATATTTATTGGTAAAATTCTATCCTTCTTTGCGAAATTTTCATCAGAAACAAAAGCAATTGGTAAAAAATAATGTTGGTAAAAAGCTTCTACAAAATTAATTTCTAATATTAAACCGTAATAAACTTCATCCCCTTCTTGAATTTTAAAATATTCTGAAAGTTCAATATATTTTAGCTTACTCGCTTTTCCTCCATACCAACGTTGTTTTAAAATATACTCTTCAATTACATCAGATAAAAAAACTTTTACAAATTCAGGACTATCCAATAATTGCTCCCAAGGCATATCAAACTCATAAGGTAACTCTAGCGGGTTATTAGACATTTTATTTGACGTTATTTATTTATTCTAAATATATGTATTGGCAGAGATGGGTGCAACTGAACAAAATTCCATTCAGAATTCCAATGGTAAGAATTACCGGTAAGTAAGTCTTTTACCTCAATTCCTTGTCCGTGATGAATTCCTAAATCATGCATGGGTAATTGAATTGTTCCTTGTTGCGTATAGTGATCATCGAGACTAATTACAATTAAAAGTTCATTTGTTTTGGAATCGTTCCATTTATAGAAACCCATCAATTGGTCATTTTCTATCGTACAAAACTTTATGTTATTTGTTTGTTGAAGCGCTTCTTGCTCTTGTCTAATTTTATTAATTTTAGTAATTATTCTTATTAGGTTGTTATTTATTTCCCAGTTATAATTACAAATTTGGAACTTTTCAGAATTCAAATATTCTTCTTTACCTAATAAAGCATCACTTATCATTTGTTCAAAAACAGGCCCATAAATTCCAATATTTGAACTTAGTGTTGCTGCAAGTGCATAACGCTGCATATACTTGGACTCATTTGCACCTTGAAGATGAAATGGATTAATATCTGGAGTGTTTGGCCAAAAGTTAGGTTTAAAATATTCACTTAGAGCAGTTTGTGTAAGATCATTCATGTACTCAATTAATTCATGCTTTGAATTTCTCCAAGTGAAATAAGTATATGATTGCGTATAACCTTGCTTCGCCAATTGTTCCATTACTTTAGGTCTGGTAAATGCTTCTGCTAAAAATAATACATCTGGGTATTTTTTCTTAACCTCTGTTATAATCCAATTCCAAAAATAATATGGTTTTGTATGAGGATTATCTACCCTAAATACATTTATTCCACACTCAATCCAATAAACTAATATATCTAAACACTCATTCCAAAGATTTTTAAAATCAGTAGTTTCAAAATATATTGGCAATATATCTTGATATTTTTTTGGTGGATTTTCGGCATATTGAACGGTACCATCTGGTCTCCATTTAAACCAATCAGGATGCTGTTTTACCCATGGATGATCTGGAGCAGTTTGCAACGCATAATCCATCGCTATCTCAATACCCAATTTTTTTGCTGCCTTAATTAAAGCTTTAAAATCACTTATTGAACCTAATTGTGGATGTAAATCTTTGTGTCCACCTTTTTTGGAACCAATACCCCAAGCAGAACCAACATCTCCTTTTTTAGCTTCTGTAGTATTATTTTTTCCTTTTCTATTTACCTCACCAATTGGATGAACTGGAGGAAAATATAAAGTATCAAAGCCCATGTTAGCAATTCTTGGTAATAATTTAATACAATCTTTAAAAGTTCCATGAACTCCTTCTTTATTTGATGAAGATCGAGGGAAGAATTCATACCAAGTACTAAATTGTGCCTTCAATCGATCCACATAAATATCGAAAGATTTAGATGAATTAGCTAGTTTTTTTTGGGGATATTTCCAAAAAATAGCTTTCAATTTCTGACCACGTGCTTCTAAAATAGCATTGTCATAAACCTTTTCATTTAAAAATAATTTCTTTAAATTATCTAAATATTCCTTTTCACTTTTAGAAACCTTCTTTTCAATTTCTTTGATATATTCAACACCTTCTAACAACTCTGATTTTACATGCTGATTATCGTCAATTTTTCGAGTAATTCCATGTTGCCAATTCAAAGCATAATCAACCCATCCTTGAACTTTATAAGAATAAAAACCTTGTTTTTTAACTACAAATGAAGCAACCCACTCATCGTTATGTAAATGATTCATCCTAACTTCACTCCATTTATTCTCGGTCTCATGCTTAAATAAAACTGATGCAGCGATGATGTCATGTCCATCAGAAAAAACATTAGAATTCACAGTAACCATTTGATTCACAACCCTTTTTATAGGAAACTCTCCACAATTAACTTGAGGTGAAACATGGTCTATAACTACTCTTTTTTGATTTTGCATTGTAACTTTAAATGTTAATCTTTTAAATATTAAATCCGTTAGGAATAACCGCACCTTTTTTTACAACAACAATACCATCTCTAATGGCGTAAGTATCAGTTTCAGTATCCTTTAAATGTTTCCCTCCATTAATTTTCACATCATCTCCAATACTACAATTCTTATCTAAAATGGCATTTTTAATAAAACATCTAGACCCAATACCCATGGATGTTATAGATGGATCAATTATTTCCTCTAATGGTTGATAATAATCTCCTCCCATCATATAGGTATTTATAACAACCGACTCTGCGTCAATTCTTGATCGAATTCCAATCACTGAATGCTCTATTTTCGCTGCATTTATAATGCAACCATCTGCCAAAACTGTTTTATCTAATAAAGTTCCAGAAACTTTTGTTGTAGGTAACATTCTAGCATGTGTATAAATACGCTTCGCCTTGCTATATAAATCAAACTGCGGAAAATCATCTGTTAATCCTAAATTGGCTTCAAAAAAGGAATCAATATTTCCAATATCTGTCCAATAACCTTCATATTGGTGGCTTATAACTTTATGACTACCAATTGCGTCAGGAATAATTTCTTTTCCAAAATCATTTGTTTTTGGATTCGCCATTAATTTCACCAACAATTCTTTATTAAATACATAAATTCCCATAGAGGCAAGGTAATTTCTTCCTTGATCTTTCATACTTTGACTAACTTCAGATGTCCAATCCTTTAACAATGAACCATCAGGTTTTTCAATAAAAGATGTAATATCGTTCTTATCATTTGTTTTTAAAATACCAAAGGAAGTGGCGTCTTTTGCATTCACGGGAATAGTAGCTATTGAAATTTCCGCATTACATTCTTCATGTTTTCTAACCATTTCAGCATAATCCATTTGATATAATTGATCTCCTGATAAAATTAAAGCATAATCAAATTCATGTCTCAAAAAATGATGCATACTTTGTCTTACAGCATCTGCTGTCCCTTGAAACCACTTACTATTTCCCGGTGTTTGTTCTGCAGCTAATACATCAACAAATGCAGAACTAAAAAAGCTAAAATGATAGGTATCTTTAATATGACGGTTTAACGATGCTGAGTTAAATTGAGTTAACACGAACATTCTTTTAATATCTGAATTTATACAATTTGAGATTGGAATATCTACTAACCTATACTTCCCTGCAATTGGAACTGCTGGTTTAGATCTAGATTCAGTTAATGGATGTAATCTTGAACCTTGTCCTCCACCTAAAATAATTGCTAACACACGTTTACCTACCATAATCATTTATTAAAATTTATACATTATATTATTTAGTTTTAAAAATACTTTTACTATAACAAAGATTTATATAACTCTTCAACCTGTTTGGCTATTGCTGTCCAATCAAAAGTAGATTCAACTCTTTTTCTTCCTTTTTTTGCCATTTTATCTCTTAATTCCTTATTGATAACTAGTTCATTAATCCCACTCGCTAAATCTTTAGAAAATTGCTTAGGGTCAATTGGCTCAAACGGAGCTTCATTTTGTTGACTTACAGGAACTAATAATCCTGTTTCTCCATGAACAACTACTTCTTTTATTCCTCCTACAGCACTAGCAACAACAGCTGTTTCACAAGCCATTGCTTCAATATTTATAATTCCAAAAGGTTCATAAATTGATGGGCAACAAAAAACATCTGCATGTGAATACAATTGAATTACTTCTTTTTTATCTAGCATTTTATCAATCCAAATCACATTATTTCTAGTTTTCTTCACTTTAGCTACACTATCTTCCATTTCTTTAGCTATTTCAGGAGTATCAGGGGCGCCTGCGCATAAAACTATTTGTGTATCAGTATCTATATATTTTATGGCATTCACTAAATGAATAATACCCTTTTGCCTAGTAATTCTACCTACAAAAAGTACATATGGCTTATTTTTATCTATACCGAATTCTTCCAACGTTGAAGTTTCTTTAGTTACAACATACTCTTGGAGGTTAATTCCATTATAAATAACTTTTATTTTTTCTTCATTAACATTAAAATGCTTTAGAACATCTTCTTTTGTTTCTTTGGAAACTGCGATTACCGCATCAGCCATTTCAATTGCAGTTTTTTCTACCCAGGAAGATGCATCGTAACCTCTTCCAAGTTGTTCTCGTTTCCAAGGTCTTAATGGCTCCAATGAATGCGTAGTAATTACCAAAGGAATACCATAACATAACTTCGCAATAATTCCAGCGAATTGAGCATACCACGTATGGCAGTGAACAATATCAGCATCAATTTCTTTTGCATTCATTTCAATACAAGTACTTAATGTTTGAAGAACTGCTTTAAGCTTATTGTTTGAATTCGCAAAATTATTATTTTCAAAAGGATATCCTTTAACTGATAAATTCCCATTTTTTTCATCTTGATCTCCAAAACAGCGCACATCTACTTGCATTAACTTCTCAAGTTCAGAAGCTAAATACTCAACATGTACTCCCGCACC